>DFKL01000147.1:0-11624 GCA_002373535.1 Prevotellaceae bacterium UBA3646
TTACCGTTACACAGAAGAGCGGCCCTACGCTGTTCTGCGCACCGATAGGCCATGTGCAAAAGGGGGGCGACTATCGTGAAAGCTTCCAGCCGCGTGTCATGAAGCAAGAGCATCTGAAGGCTGCCCAGGAAATGGCTGCCCGTGTGACGGCGGCCTTGACAGGACAAGGCATCTGGGGCGTCGAGTTCTTCGTAAGCGAGAGTGACGGAGTCATATTCAGCGAACTTTCTCCACGTCCGCACGATACAGGCATGGTGACGTTGGCCGGAACACAGAACCTGAACGAGTTTGAACTGCATGCACGTGCAGTGCTGAACCTGCCGATACCTGAGATAACACTGGAGCGTCAGGGGGCAAGTGCTGTAATACTGAGCGGAGTCGAGACGCACTGTCCTAAATATTCCGGCCTGGCAGACGTTACTGCCGCACGGCGTACAGACCTGAGAATATTCGGTAAGCCTGATGCCCATGTGGGGCGCCGCATGGGTGTCGTGGTATGTTGGGATGCAATGGATGCAGACCAGTCGGAACTGCGTGATAAGTGCAAGGCTCTGGCTGCAAAGGTGCGAGTAGAATGACCTGAAAGTATTTTTCCAAAGGTGAAATATAGGAAGAGGAATTCTGTCTTCAGCGTATTGCTTGACGGAATTCCTCTTCAATGTTCTCTCTTTCCTCCGGCGTAAGTGTGGGAAAGTGTCTGTCAATGATTTGCCGTATGGCAGAAAGTGCGCGGTTACGCATCTGCATACGTCCTGTCTTCAGACCGCTGGCGTATGGTGTGTGTGGCAGTAGCGCGGTGTTGAAATTTCCATCGCTCATGTTTGTTTGAATCGCCTTTTAGCGTTTGCGACGGAAGGCGGAATTAAATCCACCTGCTATCTTGAGTCCGAGTGATATGCCTTGCCATATACCGAACGCGCTGCGTGCAATGCCAATGTATCGTTCCCATTTGGTCTTGGCCTCAGGAATAGGAGCGACGGCATTGTTGTAGACTTTAACGATTTCGTCTTGCAGAAGCTGAGTTGCAATCCGATTCTTCTCATGCGCGGTCCGTATGGCCTGCAGCACATCCTTCTGGGTCAGAAGTTCCTGTACATCCGTCATTTCATTTCCTCCTTGCCGGCATTGCGACGTTCTAAGAAGATGTGTACCATAAGGCGTGCTATCGGCTGTGTAATCCAGGCGTTGCGGCGAAACCACACGACAATTCCTATGATAGCGACGAGCACTGCCTGTGATGCAAAACCAAGCGCGGCACTGCCGCTGTATTCCGCCACTGTGTGTGCAAGTGCAAAACTTGCCAGCAGCAGGACGACAGAAGCAAGCATTATCAATACAAACCCTAGGGTAACTGCAGAGAGCATGACTGTAATGCTCTCTGCAGCGCCTAGGGCCATATTGTCCTTCTGTGCCTCAAGATATTCCTTCAGCAGCAGAAACAGTTTCTTGAATTCCTCCATCCGCTATTCGTTGGCACCTATGCCCAGATCCTCGGCAATATCGCTTGCAAGGTCTTCCATTTCCTTACTGCTAAGCTTTATGCCACGCTTCTTGATTGCCTCGACAATCTTTGCACGGGTGTCAGATCCCTTTTCCGGGGCAAACAAGAGTCCACATGCTGCACCTACTGCAGCGCCGCTGATGAATGCGGCAAGATAATTAATTCCTTTCATAGCTATACCTGTTATGTTGTTTAGGTTTTGCATGGCAAATATAGTGATTTTATATTTATATGTATTGATTTAATTCCAGAAACTGCCTGTTTTAACGATTTTTTTGTAAAAATACCTTATAATATCGTCAGTGCCTGTCTTGTTTCTCGTGAATTGTTGTATATTTGCATGTGTAAACAGACAAACCTGAGAATAACGGATAATCCTATAATTATGAAGAAGACAATTTTGATGAGTGCTGCCATGGTTGCAGCAATCGGTATGACATCATGCAAGAGCAGCGAAAGTGCCTACAAGAAGGCTTACGAGCAGGCACAGGAGCAGGCTGCTGCCAATGCAGCACAGACTGCTACACAGACCACGACGCCCGTAACTACGACTCCTGTAACTACGACTCCTGTAGCCACTACTCCAGTGGTAGCTGACAACAGTAATGTAAGTGTACGCAAGGAGAATGTCTCACTCGTAAGCGGAACTGGCCTGAAGGCATACAGCGTGGTAGTAGGCAGTTTCGGCGTTCAGGCTAACGCAGTGGCACTGCAGGCCAAGCTGAAGGGCGAGGGCAACGACGCACAGGTGGTAAAGAGCCCAAGCAACATGTACCGCGTCATTATCAGCACACATGACGACAAGGCTGCTGCCGTGGCAAGCCGCAACAATGTGCGTGCACGTTTTGCAGACTCCTGGTTGTTGTACAACAACTGATACTACTCCAAGGTACATACTTTGGCACGTGTACTGAGCATAGACTACGGCAAGCGACGCACAGGCCTTGCCGTCACGGATTCATGCCAAATCATAGCCGGCGGACTTGCTACGGTGGAAACCAGGGATTTGCTTGATTTCCTCGTAGACTATACACACAGGGAGCCGGTGGAGCGATTTGTAGTAGGACTTCCAAAACAGACTAATGGCTTGGACAGCGAGAATCTTCCTCGTGTCCGAGCCTTTGTCGCACAATTAAGGAGGAAACTGCCCGATATCCCGGTAGAGTGGTGGGACGAACGGTACACAAGCGTATTGGCGCACCGTGCTATTCTCGACAGCGGTATAGGGCGTAAGGCGCGGCAGGACAAAGCCCTGGTAGACGAAGTCAGTGCGACGATAATCCTACAGGGGTGGATGGAACGCAGTGTCCTATGAGTAAAACGAAACGAAAATGATATTACCTATATATACATACGGTCAGGCGGTCCTGAAGAAGGAAACGGAGGAAGTGGACGAGTCATATCCCGGACTGAAGGACCTGATACAGAATATGTGGGATACCTTGGAACATAGCGGGGGCGTCGGACTTGCTGCACCTCAGGTAGGTGTCGGAATCCGGCTGGCTATTATCGACCTTGACTCTATCAGCGACGATGAACCGCAGTACAAGGGATTCCGTCGCACATACATAAATCCATATGTGGAGGAGACCGGTGACGATACGGAAACTCTCGAAGAGGGGTGCCTGTCACTGCCAGGGTTGAGCGAAAAGGTTACCCGACCCAAGCGTATCCGTGTCACCTATCAGGATGAAAACTTTGAGGAACATGACGAATGGGTTGAAGGTTTTCTGGCACGTGTCATGCAGCACGAATTCGACCATTTGGACGGTATCGTATATACAGACCGTCTGAGAGGACTGCGACGTCAGCTGATGCAGAATAAACTGAAGCAGCTGCTAAAAGGGAATTTCAGCGCGAACTATAGAGTAAAGCCGCCACGCAGATAATTGTACTTACAAGCTCCGTAATCATATCAGGATACTGAATGGCAGGGAATCGTCTGATACTGTTTGTCGTGTTTATGATATCCGTGGGGATGTCGCATGCACAGATTAATACGGACCAGGTTATGCTGATGGGGCGTAATGCCCTGTACTATGAGGATTACGTTCTGGCAATCAAGCGTTTCAATGCGGTAATATCGGCAAAGCCGTATCTGTCAGAGCCTTATTTCTATCGTGGCTTGGCCAAGTTCTATCTTGAGGATTACAACGGAGCTGAGTACGATACTTCCATAGCTATAGACAAGAGTCCGTTCAATGCCAGGTACTATAATCTGAGAGCCTTGTGCAGGATAAATCTCGGTTCGTATGGAAAAGCAGAGGAGGACTATGCCTTTTCACTGAAGCAAAACCCTATGGAAAAGGGGTCGTGGCACAATATGATTCTCTGCCAGATGGAGCAGAAGAAGTACGACGAGGCGGATATTGCCCTGGACAGCATGATGCATCTGTGGCCGTCAGAAGCCGGACAGTATACCATGAAGGCACAGGTGGCCCTGGAACGTAAGGACAGCATCACTGCCGAGTCGTGGCTGGACCGGGCACTGGAACTTGACCAATATGACGGCAATGCATGGGCTACGAAATCTATGTTCTTCATCCAGCGTCAGGAGTATGCCTCGGCTGATTCGGCTCTGACAAAGGCCATCAGCCAGAAGCCGCGCAATGCAGGACTTTACATCAACCGTGCCATGGCCAGATACCAGATGGACGACTATCTTGGGGCTATGGCAGACTATGACCATGCCATAGACATAGATCCGTCCAGTTATGTCGCTCATCTCAACAGAGGCTTGTTACGATCCCAGGTAAATGACATAAACCATGCCATAGAGGATTTCAATTACGTGCTTAAGGTCGACCCGGAGAATACGCTGCTGATATACAACAGGGCGCTGCTGTTGGACAAGATTGGCGACTACCGAGGCGCAATACGGGACATAAGCAATGTGATACGCGAATATCCGCAGTTCTGGGCCGGATATATGCAACGTGCCGCGATACGTCGCAAGATAGGTGATATATATGGTGCAGAGCGCGACGAGTTTGCCGTGCTGAAGGCCGAGATGGCAGTCCGTACGGGAACTTATCGCCGTACTGCCCGTAAGAGCGTGAGGAAGAAGAGTAGCGTAAATATAGATGAATACGACCAGCTTGTCGAGGAAGATACAAAACAGGAGGAACATTACCTGAGCGAAATACGTGGCAAGGTGCAGAACCGTCAGGCGGAACTGAAGTGTATGGATGACTATCGAATGGGATTCTATCGTCACGACGGAGAGGCTGGCCAGTATGTGCCTTACAGCCTGTTGCTGGACAGACTGAACCGCAAGTACAGGATGGAGCAGCCTGTCATCATGTATTGTATTGAGCAACAGGTAGACACTATGCTGCAGAAACTGCATCTCGAGCGCATCCCCGCAGACCTGAGCCAAGGCAACGGTATACAGGCTGCATTGGACTACTACCAAGTGAGAGATTTGCATAACTCATTCCTTACCGTCGACTCCATGATAGCAGATGGAAACGCTTCCGAGTCAAATGACGCATTGCTTTATTTCCTGCGTGCGCAGGTACGTGTCGCGCAGATAAACGTGCAGCAGAGTACAATGGACCCACGTGAAGTCAGACTCGGCTTTATCAACGCATGCCACGACCTGAAGACGGCACTGCGTCTGTCTCCGGATTTTGCGTACTCGGCATATAACCTGGGAAACATACTTGTCCGCATGGTGGAATATCATGATGCGGTCGATGCATATTCGGAAGCGATACGGCATGATCCCAAGATGCCGGAGGCATACTACAACCGCGGCATTGCGTACATATTGATGAACGAAACAGACAAGGGACTTGCAGATCTGTCACAGGCCGGTGAGCTGGGGCTGTATCAGGCGTATAGCCTGATCAAGAAATACTCGAAGGAAAAAGAGAAGGAGAAACTGCAGGAAAGACAGCGGACGCAAAAGAGGGAGGCGTTGAAGAAGAAAAGCCGATAGACGGACTTGTCCCTCACCGGTACATAGCTGAAATATTTCCGAAACAAAAAGCTTGTCTGTCAGACGCCGGGCTTGAAGGCCTGTATGGAATCAACAATCTCATCCGTGGTGTCCACAAGACTTACCAGAAGGTTCTTGTATCTTCCCTTCTCCATCATCTGCTGCAGAAACGGTACTACGGGAACGTCCTCTGTCCAGAACTTCCTGTTCACAAACACCATAGGACTGGGGTATCCCAGACTGACGTAATGATCCTGGACTGCTTCCTGGAAGATTTCCTGCAGCGTGCCTGCGCTGCCCTCGAAGTATATCAGACCACCATACGCCTCGGTAAGCAGTATGTCCTCGCGAATGCTGTTTTCAAACAATTTGGCAATGTCCGTAGCAAAGACACATGGCGGTTCCTGACCGTAGAACCATGTGGGAATAGCCAGACTCCGGTAGCCGGTGACCTTAGGGAAACGTTCGCGCACCCGTAGTGCCTGTTCAAGCCATCCCTTGTCCTCGAACGTGGGTGCAGGACTAAGAATGTCCATAGCCTCGTCAACTTCGTCATCCGTACGTCCTGCCATCCATGCGCCAAGATGCGTCGCCTCCATTGCACCAGGGCCGCCGCCGCTGATCATCAGGTGATTCATTTCTGTCAGCCGCTTGCTTGCATCGACGGCCTGGCGATACACCGATGATGTGCGCGGCAGGGCATGTCCGCCCATTATGCCCACTACGCTGCTGTGCCGATAGTCGTTTAGAAATCCCTCTATTGCCATGCGTATTCCCATGTCGTGTAGGCTGCGGGCTGCAATCTCAAAGGGAGTATTTGTCTGTTTTCCTGTCTGGATAACGTGTCTGTAGACTCGTGTGTCCATACATTGCATGATAGTATCAGGCTTGCCTGATTCGTATTGGTCATAAAGTTCCTCTACGGTATAAAGCCTGGTCCTGACTACGCTGTATGGTACTATGTGCATGTACTCAATCAACTCCGTACAGTTCGATCTGGTCCTGACTGCCTTGTTAATCAGATCCATCTGTTCTGTGTACTGCTGTATTGAATTGTCCATGGTGCATACGTTCTTTATATTTGACATCAAAATTATAGATTTGCCAGATAATATGCAAGGGTTTTGTTTAAATTTACTATTTTTGTGAACGAAAACAATAAATAATGTCTATGAAAATCTTGATTAAGGAGAACACGGCACAGAGAGCCCTCGTATCTTTGTGTGGAGAGTTGGACAGCCAGGCAGCCGAAACTTTCGAAAAGGAGATGACCCCTTTTATAGAAAACCCAGTCCATGAGATCGTATTGGACTTTTCCGAACTGGAGTATATCTCATCTGCCGGTATGCGGACATTACTCCTGATGAGTCGCGGAGCAACGCAGAAAGGGGGCAAGGTTTCAATTACTGGAATGAACGACAATATCAGGCAGATTTTCAAGCTGACAGGTTTCGATGCATTGATGGACATTCTGTAGTCTGATATATGAAGCGCAGTATCTTCCTGCTCATATCGGCAATACTCGTCTTCCTGGGCACGCTCTTCACGACCTACAGGTATATGATGCAGTCCTCCAGACATGAGTCTGACCGCATCAACCAGATACTTATCAACGAGGTGGGACGTCGCCTGAACTTCAGCCTGAAGATGCAGAGCAATGCTGCGCACAGTTTCCTGACAGGATTCTTCTCGTATAAGTTCGAAGGCAATGATACCGTAATATACATCAAGAACAAAGACCTGGTCAGCTTCCACAAGGATGTATATGAGGTACTGGAGGAGTTCGTCTCCGTCAATACACGGATATGTGCCGCAATGTTCATAATAGACCCGACAGTCTATCCTGAGGAAGGCGGAAAGTGCTTTGCACCCATAATAGAGCAAGACATCCCCGGGCGACGCAACATCGCATCCAACCTGGACCTGCACAAATCCATATCGTACAACTATCTGATAAAGACCGGATATTGTACGTGGCGACTGCCTAATCCCAAGTCCCCGATATACGGCAAGGCTATAATATACTATGTGCCTATATATCGCGAGGACGGTGCCCCGTTCGGACTCTTTGCCATAAACGTCAGCTATGACATGCTGCATGAGATATTGGATGCCTCGCTCCCATACTCGAATGAGGGATCGAGCATAACGCTGCTTGACGACCAGAGGAACGTAATCCTGTCCACCAGGGACGACCTGCAGACCATAGACAGCCTGGACGATAAGGAGAACTTCATATACCAGAGCAAAATTGACGGAACTCCGTTCACGATCCTTACTACATGTACCCGTCAGGCAGTATACCTTGAGGCAAACCGTACGCAACGTACCATATTGCTGGTCTCCGGTATAGGCATGTTGCTGATGCTGGTGTGCTGTATTGTAATCTCCCGTCAGATACGTCGCAAGGTACTGCGTATCGCAGCCGTCGAGGGCGAGCTGCAGATGGCAGCCAGCGTGCAGAAATCCATACTCAAGCCAGAGAGCCTGCACGCCGGACACGTCCGGTTGAATGCCATGATGCGGCCGGCGCGAGAGGCTGGGGGAGACCTGTACGACTATGTGCAGTGCGACGGCAAGGTCGTCTTCTGCATAGGCGACGTTTCGGGCAAAGGCATGCCGGCGGCTCTGTTCATGACCCAAGTGGTGTCGCTGTTTCGCAGCATCGTGTCAAAGAGCCACCGTCCAGCATATATTGCCAGTCACATCAATGACGTGCTGGCACATGACAATCCGCAGATGACGTTCTGTACGTTCTTCGTGGGAGTCTTTGACCACGAAAGCCATGAACTGACATTCTGCAATGCCGGGCACAACCGTCCAGTACTCATTACGGACGGGCAAGCCCGATACCTCGACGTCAGGCCCAACCTGGCACTCGGACTGATGCCTGGCTTCCGCTATCATGAGGAAAGTATGACACTGTCTGTCGGAGCACGGCTGTTGCAATATACAGACGGAGTAAACGAGGCACGAAATGCCGATGGCAAATTCTATGGAGACGACCGTCTGCTGCGCATCTGTGCCCAGTTGCAATCAGGTGACACTTTGGAGGCTATTATACATAATGTAGACCGTTTTGCTGCAGGCTACCCTCAAAGCGATGACATCACCCTCTTGGTTATAGAGCCTACGGATTAGAGCATTTTTTGGGGGGCTGAGTGCTTGGAGATTATTTGTAAAAGTCATAGAAAAGTCATTGGGCAGTGTTTGTCTTCGATGACTCTGGTATGTGTGCGGGCTGCGACAGGTATGACTTTTCATCGATGAATATTGGTGATTGGTTGAAATGTTTTGGCGTTTACAAGGTGCTTCTGTATCTTTGTTTCGGAAAATAATGTTTTTTACCTTAACCGAAGATGAAGAGAACTGCTTTTTTGCTTTTTGCCGTTACGGCGGCATTGGGAGCATGGGCCGAGGATGGCTATGCATACCTGACTTTCGAGACGACTGATGGCGCAAAGGTATCGGTATCGGTGTCCGGGCTGGCATTGAACGTCAGTGGTAATACGCTGGTAGCAGGCGAGAAGTCTTTTGTCCTGACAAACCTGAGCAGGATGTATTTCTCGACGGGGGACGAGACAGTGACAGGCGTGGTGTCGCTGGAGGACGGGATTGCAGACGATGCTGCAGAGGTATATGACCTGCAGGGGCATCGTGTAAACCGTGCGGATGCACGAAAGGGTGTATATATAGTAAGGAGTGGTGAGAAATCGTATAAAATTGTGGTAAGATGAAGAGAACGTATATATTTCTTCTGACTATGATGCTGACGGTGACGGCATGGGGTCAGACGCTGAGCGTAAGAGTTGGTAGCGTGACTTATCTGTTTCCTGCCGCACAGACGGGTGACATGACCTTTGCGGACGGCAATTCACTGACTGTAATGGGCAGGTCCTTTGATCTGGCAGACATAGACGCTATGTCAGTGGATGATACCGAGGTGACTGATAACTGCGTAAATGTCGTGTATGACGGCTCCTCTGCGAGTGTGAGGATTGCAGGCAACGTGGCCAGGTATGTGGAGGCGTCGGTGAGCGGTGCCCATGTTGTGATAAGCCAGACTAACACGGAGGCGGTGGACGAGAATGAGATTACGTATGTAATGAGCGGCTCGTCGACTAACGGCTCGCTGGTACTGGACGGCAGCTATAAGTGTACGGTGCAGCTGGCTGGCGTTACGCTGACTAATCCGAGTGGTGCAGTGATTAACATAAGCAATTCGAAGCGTATTCAGCTAAGTGCCAAGAAGGAAACAGTGAATACGCTGACTGACGGCAGTGGCTCACAAAAGGCTTGCATATACTCGAAAGGCCAGCTGCAGCTGCAGGGTAACGGCACGTTGAACATAGTGGGCAACTGCAAGCATGGCATAAAGAGTGCCTCGTATATATCCGTGAAGAACCTTACGCTGAACATTACAGCTGCTGTCAGCGACGGTATAAGCTGTGAGGAGTACTTCCTGATGAAGAGCGGTACCGTGGCTATCAGCGGTGTCGGTGACGATGGTATTCAGTGTGACCTGGGGGGCACTGCATCAACGGGCGTGACGACTGACCATGAGGACGAGGACACGGGTAACGTGTACCTTGAGGGCGGAGCTCTGAGCGTGACTGCGACGGGTACTGCGACGAAGTGTGTGAAGTGTGACGGCAGCATGAGTGTGACCGGTGGCGAGGTTACGATGAACGTGAAGGGTGGCATAGACACGAGTGACACGACCGATCTGTCGTATGCCAGCGGGTTCAAGGCAGACGGAGACTTTACGCAAAGCGGCGGCTCGATTGTGATTGACGTGACGGGTACTTCTGGTCGTGGCATAGGTGTGAACGGTACGTTTACATCGGCATCCGGCAGTACTGGCACACTGACGATTACGAACAGTGGTGCGCTGAGTAGTTCGGGCTCGACCTATTTTGCTACGGCCAAGGGCATCAAGGCAAATGTCGTTGCCATTGACGGCGGTACGATTGACGTCACTATGAGCGGTCAGGCAAGCAAAGGCATAAAGAGCGACGAGGATGACGGTGACGGCAGCATGTCGATTACGGGAGGCGTGGTGACCGTGACCAACAGCGGTGCCGGCGGATATGACGGTGTGGACAAGGACGCCAAGGGAGCTGGCTGTCTGAAGGCAGACAAGAACATGACGATAAGCGGCGGCACGCTTACGCTGAAGGCTACGGGTACCGGCGGCAAGTGTATAAAGGCAGATGGAACCCTGACTGTTGCAGGTGGGTCTGTATCTGCGACGACGACAGGCAGCCAATATAAGTATAGCAGCAACGTGACGGCGTCGCCAAAGGCTATAAAGAGTACTGGTGCCATGGTGATAAGCGGTGGTTCCGTGGTGGCAACCTCCGCCAACCATGAGGGTATCGAGTCGAAGGGCTCGCTGACGGTCACCGGGGGCAGTGTATATGGTGCCGGAGGCAATGACGGCATAAACAGTGCTGGTGACATGTACCTGAAGGGTGGCTATGTGTTTGCACGTACCACGGGGACTGGTACGGGTGCTGACGGTTTTGACACCAACGGTAACCTCTATGTGCAGGGTGCCACGGCTTTCGGTATCTCGCATGGCAATCCTGACGTAGCTTTTGATGCCAATACGGAGGGTGGCAAGAAGTTGTATGTCCAGAGCGGCAACCTGGTGGCCATAGGTGGTCTGGAGAGTGGTGCGACGTTGTCGCAGTCTTGCTATTCGACTTCGTCATATACGAAGGGGGCCTGGTATGGCCTGTACAGTGGAAGCACGCTGGTGCTGGCATTTCAGATTCCGTCGACGGGTACTATGGGTTCTAACCTGATTGTCTCTACTGCCGGCACGGCATCGCTGAAGAAGGGTGTCACGGTAAGTGGCGGTACTTCTATATGGGATGGCCTTGGATATGCAGATGCTACGGTGAGCGGCGGCTCTACGCTGAGCCTGTCGTCTTACAGCGGAGGTGGTGGCGGCCCAGGTGGCGGCCCAGGTGGCGGCGGCGGTCCCGGCGGTTGGTAGGATTCCTTGATGACCGGGCTACTTGCTGAGGAATCTGGTATCCAGATAGTTGAAAAAGGTTTCCCGGTACATGTCGCCTATGGGCAGTATGCCCCCAGAGTCCATGATGACCCGGTTTTTGCTGATTTCCTGAATCTTGTAGAGATTGATAATATAGGAACGGTGGATGCGCATGA
>DFKL01000147.1:11686-11949 GCA_002373535.1 Prevotellaceae bacterium UBA3646
GTTGGGCAGCCGTTCCTGTATTTTTTTCATGGACAGGAGGGTTATTATAGGCTTGGGATGGCCTTCGGCATATATCTTAAGGTATTCGCTCATTGATTCTATATAGCGGATGTCGGACAGGTGAACCTTGACGATGTGGTAGTTGGTCTTGAGGAAGATCGAATCGTCGTGGGTAGTGGACTCGTACCTCTCCCTGAGCCTGTTGGCTGCCTGAAGAAACTCTGTCTGGCCGAAAGGTTTTAGGAGGTAGTCTACGGCATTGA
>DFKL01000155.1 GCA_002373535.1 Prevotellaceae bacterium UBA3646
GCTCGAAACTTTCGTGCATGAAACAGGTCCCGCCGTCTGTATCCATAAGTTCCATGATGCACCGGACCTGCTCGGCGCGGTCTGTGGTGGTGAGGCCTTTCATGATTATGGACATAGGCCATACACGGTCGAGGCTGGTGTGCTGGGAGCCTATTCCACGGACGCCTGAAGGATGGCCTTGTATACCTCCGCCAAAGAAGTAGGGGTTCCACTCGCTCCATATCATGCGCCGTGTGTTCTGGTATATGGTGTCGCCGACACTGACGAGGTCGGGACAGAGGTATGGCAGCGAAAGGAGAGAGGGGGCGTTAGCGTCGTCCATGAGGGCGTGGCTGCCGAAGCCGTCTATCTCGAAGGCGTATACCGTGCCGAAGTGCCTGGTGTGCACAGTGGCATAGGTGTTGAGTGCCGCGTGTATCTCATCGGCCATAGCAAGGCATTGTGTGCCGAGCTCCCTGGGATCGATGCCGGAGGCCGCACGAGGCTTGGTATGACGGAGCATAAGGGAGGCTTTCCTGAGCACGTCCTCGGCAAAGAAGTTGGCTGGTATGAGGAAGGGGAAGATGCAGCTGTCGTCTGACGGACGGAACATACTGGCTATAAGGCCGCAGGGACGCACGGGATGTCCCTTGCCGTAGTTGCTGGTGGTGTCGTGCTGTGCATGGGTGGTACGGCCGAAACGGTAGCTGGTATGCTGCACTCCGTCCTTGCGCTGCTGCTCGCGGAATACGCTGAGGATATTGGACATGGTATGGAGCCAAAGGTCGTCGAAGATGGTCTCGTCGCCTGTCTGCCTCCAGTATTCGTATGCGAGCCGCAACGGGTAGCAGAGGGAGTCTATCTCGTATTTGCGCTCGTGTACTCCGGGTTTCATGTCGGTATGGTCGCCATGCCATTCGCTGGTGTCGGTAAGGTTCAGGAGGAATGCGTTGGCATACGGGTCACGGCATATAAATTCCATCTGCTGGCGAATCACGCCACGGACCATCTTGCGCAATGCCTCGTCTTCCTTGAGGAAGGGCATGTATGTCCATATCTGGGCACTGCTGTCGCGAAGCCACATGGCGTTGATGTCGCCTGTTATGACAAAGGTGAAGTCTTCTGCCGCGCCGTTTACGCTGTTGTGTCCCTTGTATTGCCTGACGGTTGTGTCCATCGTGTTGGGGAAGCAGTTGCTGAACATATACCATAGCTTGGGGCTTACGGCCATGAGACGCTTGTGCATGGACTGTATCTTGTCCTCGACGGCCTTGCTGCGGAAACAGCGTATGCCGACTGCGGGACGGTGATCCATTATGGCATCGTTGTCCGCGATTGCCGAGGAAAAGGCGGGAAGCGATATGAATAAGGAGAAGAGAAGGACCTGTGCTTTCTTCATGTCTGTCGGTCTTAGTTACATAATTCTGCCTCGAGCGTGCCGCCGCGGATGATATCGCCATGGCTGACCTCTGTACCTCTGACGACCTTGCCGTTCAGCTTCCAGCGTCTTACGTGGATTCCTTTTCCTGTGGTCGTGATGGTGAAGGTCTTGCCGTCTCCGACATTGAGGACGGCTTTCTTCACGGCGGGGGCACATAGCTGGTAGCGTCCGCCGCATGGCTCGACCTGGTAGAGCCCGAGGCTGGCCATGACATACCATGCGCTCATCTGGCCTACGTCTTCGTTGCCGCAAAGGCCGTCGGGCTTGTCTGAATATAGTGTGGTGAGTACCTGGTGAACACGGGACTGGGTCTTGCGCGGCTTGCCGAGGTAGTTGTATATGAATATTGTATGGTGGCTGGGTTCATTGCCGTGGCAATACTGGCCTATGAGGCCGGATATGTCCGGATTGGCATCGGCATTGAGCCTACTGTCGGCATGGAACAGGCTGTCGAGACGGGACTCGGCTGTCCCGGGGCCTCCTAACAGTCCGACAAGTCCGGGTATGTCGTGCGGCACGAGCCAGAGGTAGTGCCAGGGATTTCCCTCGGTGTAGTCTGCTGTCTGGTGATTGGGGTTGAATCCGTCGAGGGGACGGAAGCTGCCGTCACGGTCCTTGGCGCGCATATAGCCGACGCGATGGTCGTAGAGCTGACGGTAGTTTGCGGCCAGCGTGGCGTACCGTATGCTGTCTGCGGTGTGCCCCAGCCTGCCGGCGACACGGGACACGCTCCATGCGGCCAGATAGTATTCCATATTCTTGGCGACGGTCTCGCCATGGCCTGAGTCGAACGGGATATATCCGTATTTCCACAACAGGTCCTTGCCACGTGTTCCGTGCATGCTCTGCTTCATTGCCTGGAAGGCTTCTTCGTAGTCGAAGCCGGGGACGCCCTTGAGAATCATGTCTGCGAGTACGGGGACGCCGGGTTCTCCTACCATGCAGTATGTCTCGTAGCCGTGCAGGTGCCAGACGGGCAGCTCGCCGCTCTCGCGCCACTGGTGCATCATGGTATTGGCCCAGTCGGTGAGCTTGTCTCGCATCAGGATTGTGGCCATGGGATGGAGTGTCCTGTAGGTGTCCCACAGGCTCCATGTCGTGTAATTGGCAAATGAGGGGCTACGGTGTATATGGCCGTCGCTTCCCATATAGTCGCCTGTGACGTCGTTCCACAGCTGGGGGGCTGTCATGGTATGGTAGAGCGCAGTGTAGAAGGTGCGTGCCTGGGCGTCGCTATGGAACTCGGCCTTGACACGGCTGAGCGCGTCGTTCCACTTTTCTCGTGCTGTCTCCCTGACCTGGTCGAATGTCACGGACGTGGTCTCTGCCAGCATATTCTGCAGGGCGCCCATCTCGCTGACGGGTGAGATGGCGACACGGGCTCCGATGACGGTTCCGGGAGGGATGCTGAAGACGGCCTGTGCGTAGCGGGCATTGCAGTCCTCGATTCCGAACTCGGACACTGGACGGTCGAAGCGTATAGCATAATAGACGGTATGGCGGCTCCATCCGCGGCTCTTCCTGTATCCGACCATGGTGTATGGGTCTATGGGCCATATCCTGGTCTCCGTGGCACGGTCGCCGATTCCGCTTTCAAGGTCAAGCACGATGTTTGCGTACCTGTTGCCGCGCGGGAACGTGAAGCGGTACATGGCTACGCGCTCGGTCGCGGTAATCTCGGTGGTTATGTTGTATCTGTCCAGCAACACCCGATAGTATCCTGCACGGAGGACTTCGTTGTCGTGGGAGTATGTAGAGGCTATGGCTTCCAGTATGTCACGGTGCGACGCCTTGGTGTCGATGGTTCCGTAGACTGGCATGAGGGTGATGTCTCCCAAATCGGAGCAGCCGGTTCCTGAGAGATGGGTCTGGGCAAATCCTACGATGCTGTCTCCGCAGGCATGGTACCCGCTGCACCAGTCCCATCCGTGATATGGCTGGACCGGTCCTGCATCGACCATTCCCCACGGGACGTTGGCTCCGACGAACACATGGCCGTGTCCGGAGGTGCCGATGCGGGGGTCTACATAGTCGGCGGGCGACATGACGGGGGCAGCATATACGGTGAAGGCAAATGCGGACAGAATGGGTAATATGTATGTGTGTATCAGCCTCATCATTGCAAAATTACAAAAATTAGGCACATCATTATATATTTGTCCTAAAAAATAGTATATTTGCACCCGGTTTTATACATTATTAATACTATATAGCACAGAAAATGAAGAAGCTCATGCTAATGGCCATCGCCCTGGTACTGGCCATTGCTCCTGTCCCGGCCAGGGATAAGGACAAGAACAAGGAGAAGAAACGGAAGGGACAGCCTGCCGCACAGCAGACTCCGGCTCCTGCCAAACCCAGCATATCACGACGGGGCATGATGGACGTAACGAAGGTTAACGCCGACTGGTTCATGGAGGTGCCTGACTCTCTGTTGGGGAAGGATATCCTGGCAATAACCAGATATACCAGCACTCCGTCCAACACGGGCAGGTTCGGCGGAGAGATGTGCAACGAACAGGTCGTGTACTTCCAGAAGGGTGTGGACGGCAACCTGCTGCTACGCTCGCGCATGACGGTAAACGTAGCGGATACGACCCAGATGATTAACAAGGCTGTGGTAATCAGCAACGAGAATCCGATAATTGCTTCATTCAAGATAGAATCCAGTGCCAACAAGAGGAGCAAGATAAAGATGAACCAGTTCCTGAACGACGACAATGCCCTGGGGATACACCAGAGTTTGAAGAAGTCGTTTGAACTGACTGCTCCGCAAATGGCCCTGAGCTACATCGAGGATATCAAGACGTTCCCCACAAATACGGAGATCCGTCTTGTGAAGACGTACAACTCGAGCAGCAAGCGCCTGCCTGGTGCGCTGGCGACGGGGAAACTGACCTTCGGCCTGAACATTTCGTTCGTGCTGCTGCCTGAGGAGCAGATGATGCCAAGATACTATGACCCGCGTGTGGGTTACTTCACGGAAAGCTTCAACGCATTCGACGACCAGCAGCAGCGTGTAGAGAGCAAGACGCTGATTTCGCGCTACCGCCTGGAGCCAAAGGATTCGGCTGACATGGAGAAGATGCGTCGAGGCGAACTGGTGGAACCGAAGAAGCCTATAGTGTATTACATCGATCCTGCTACTCCGAAACAGTGGCGCAAGTATCTGATAGCCGGTGTCAACGACTGGCAAAAGGCTTTTGAGAAGGCGGGCTTCAAGAATGCCATTCGCGGCGAGGAGTGGCCGGAGAACGACAGCACGATGTCCATGGAGGATGCGCGTTTCTGCGTGATTCGCTACCTGGCAAGTCCTATCCCCAATGCCTACGGTCCTCATGTATCGGACCCTCGTACGGGTGAGATACTGGAGAGCCATGTGTGCTGGTATCACAATGTGATGTCGCTGGTTCATGACTGGTATATGATCCAGGCTTCGAGCATTGACGAGGCTGCGCGCAAGATGAGGTACGACGAGGAACTGATGGGCAACCTGATACGTTTTGTGTCGAGTCACGAGGTGGGGCACTCGCTGGGCCTGAGGCATAACTTCGGTTCGTCGAGCACGGTGCCAGTGGACTCGCTGCGCAACAAGGCGTGGGTAGAGGCGCATGGCCATACTCCGTCTATAATGGACTATGCACGGTTCAACTATGTGGCACAGCCTGAGGACGGAATTGCACGGGAGGGAATCTTCCCTCGCATCGGCGACTATGACGAGTGGGCTATCAAATGGGGTTACAAGCCTATGTTGGATGCCCAGGATGCGGACGAGGACCACAAGGCCCTGGAGCCTATGGTTCTGGAGGCCGAGAAGAATCCTCGCCTGTGGTGGGGTGACGGCGAAGGACTGCGGCTCATCGACCCGCGCCGCCAGACGGAGGACCTGGGCGACGATGCCGTGAAGGCCAGCACATACGGGGTAAGGAACCTGAAGAGGGAGATGGCTTACCTGGAGAAGTGGACTGCCGACGAGAAGGATATCTACGGGAACAACCTGGAGGAGATGTATGCTCAGTTCCAGCAGCAGCTGAATCGCTATGCCGGTCATGTGGCAAGATACATCGGCGGTACGTACCAGAACTACCGCACGCGTGTACAGGGCGGAACCGTATTCCAGCCTACACCGTTGGAAAAGCAGAAGGCTTCGCTGAAATGGCTTGAGGAGAATGTAATAAACGAGCCTGTGTGGATGCGTCAGTACAGCTATTGCAAGTCTCTGACGGCTGATACGCGCGACCTGACGCTGAATGTAGCAAGGTCTACGGCCTATGCCCTGGTTTCGCGTATCGGGGCCAACAATGAGCTGTATCCTGCGGAAAAGTATATTGACGACCTGGTGCGTATCTCGTTCAGCGAGACTGTGACTGGTGCGAGTGTAAGCAAATACAGGGAGACGCTGCAGTTGCAGATGGTAAACTATCTGATAGGTGACTTTACAGGCATTGTGTATACGAGCAGTATGCGCCCTATCCTGATGTATGCTCTGAAGAAGATACAGGCCAAGGTGCGCAACGCTACGGGAGACGCGCACACACGCAGCCACTATGCTAACCTGAACGACCAGATTGCCCGTGCCTTGCTGGTGAAGTGACGTGTGGCACACATAGAGACAGAGAACCCCGGATCCGCAAGAATCCGGGGTTATTTTTTATGTGTATAAGGTGTGTGCTGACTACAGCCTGGCACTGAGTTTCTCCAGCATGTCTACGGTCATGCTGTGCAGGTCGTACTGTGGATTCCAGTCCCACTCGTTACGGGCGCACATGTCGTCGAGGCAATCGGGCCAGCTGCTGGCGATGGCTTGCTTCAGCGGGTCCACCTGGTACTCCATCTGGAAGCCTGGCAGCTCCTCGCGTATGGCCTCGAATATCTGGTTGGGCTCGAATGACATACTGGCGATATTGAAGCTGTTGCGGTGAACGAGGCGTGTGGGATCGGCTTCCATCAACTGGACACAGGCATTGAGTGCGTCGGGCATGTACATCATGTCCATGTATGTCCCCTGTGCGATGGGGCAGATGAACTTCTCACCGCGTACTGCGCTGTAGTATATATCGACGGCATAGTCGGTGGTACCGCCTCCGGGAGGGGTTACATTGCTGATAAGACCGGGGAAACGTACGGAGCGTGTGTCTACGCCGTACTTGTTGTAGTAGTAGTCTGAGAGCAGCTCGCCTGTAACCTTGGATATTCCGTATATGGTCTTGGGACGCTGGATTGTGTCCTGGGGGGTCTTGTATGCGGGAGTGCCGGGACCGAACGAGCCTATTGACGAGGGGGTGAAGACGGCGCACTTGTTCTCGCGTGCGACCTCGAGTACATTCCACAGTCCTCCAATGCCTATGTGCCATGCGAGGAGGGGCTTGCCCTCGGCAACGACTGACAGCAGGGCTGCAAGGTTGTAAATGGTGTCGACCTTGTACTTCCTGACTACATCGGCGATGTTCTGTGCGTCGGTGATGTCGCATATCTCGGCAGGACCGCTCTCGAGGAGCTCTCCCTTGGGCTCGGCTCCCTTGATATAGCCTGCCACTACATGTCCGTTACCATAGATTGAGCGCAGGTTCATTGTCAGTTCGGAGCCTATCTGTCCGGTTGCGCCGATGATTAGAATATTCTTCATTACGTGTTTGTTTGCTTTGTCTGCCCCATGGGGCTTTTGGTTTACTGTATCGTTTACAAAATTACACATTGTAATTGAATTAGCAAACAAAATACTTGTTTTTTTGTAAATAATACACTAATTTTGCCTTGTGCAATAAGTACCGAAACCTTAAACCATAAACATTATAAATATGTACGGAAAATTTAAAGAACACCTGCAGAACGAGCTGACTGCAATCAAGGATGCCGGCTTGTACAAGAACGAGCGTCTGATAGAGGGTCCGCAGCAGGCTGCCATTCAGGTTGCCGGAAAGGAAGTGCTGAACTTCTGTGCCAACAACTACCTGGGTCTGTCTAACAACCCGCGCCTGATAAAGGCTGCCAAGGATATGATGGACAGGCGCGGGTACGGCATGTCGTCCGTCCGGTTTATCTGCGGCACTCAGGATACGCACAAGGAGCTGGAGGCTGCCATAAGCAGGTTCTTCAAGACGGAGGATACGATTCTGTATGCTACATGCTTTGATGCCAACGGCGGTGTATTCGAGCCTCTGCTGACGGCTGAGGATGCCATCATCTCCGATGCGTTGAACCATGCTTCGATAATTGACGGCGTGCGCCTGTGCAAGGCTAAGAGGTACCGCTATGCCAATGCTGACATGGAGGACCTGGAGAAGCAGCTGCAGGCTGCCCAGGAACAGCGTTTCCGCATCATAGTCACTGACGGTGTCTTCTCGATGGACGGCAATGTCGCTCCGATGGACAAGATTTGTGACCTGGCCGAGAAATATGACGCGCTGGTGATGGTTGACGAGTCACACTCGGCAGGCGTGGTCGGCGCTACGGGTCGTGGCGTGAGCGAATTCTATGACACGTATGGCCGCGTGGATATATATACGGGTACCCTGGGCAAGGCCTTCGGCGGTGCCGTGGGTGGATTTACGACAGGCCGAAAGGAAATCATAGACATGCTGCGCCAGCGTAGCCGCCCATATCTGTTCTCGAACTCCATTCCGCCTTCGGTGGTGGGGGCTGCCATAGAGACGTTCCGCATCCTGGACGAGAGCAACGAGATTCATGACAAGCTGGTTGCCAACGTGGAGTATTTCCGTACGAAGATGATGGAGGCCGGCTTTGACATCAAGCCGACGCAGTCTGCCATCTGTGCGGTGATGCTGTATGACGCTCCGCTGTCACAGAAGTATGCTGCTGCGCTGCAGGAGGAGGGTATCTATGTCACCGGATTCTACTACCCGGTAGTTCCTCAGGGACAGGCGCGTATCCGTGTGCAGATCTCTGCCGGCCACGAGCGTGAGCACCTGGACAAGTGTATCGCGGCCTTTATAAAGGTCGGCAAGGAGCTGGGTGTGCTGAAGTAGGCGCCGTCATGGTTTGAAGAACAAATCACACGACCGGGAGTTTGCATATCATATAGTAGTATAAGAGGAGGTGTCCTGAAAAAACGGGCACCTCCTCTGTTGTTTTTAGCTGTTCGTGTAAACAGTAATCCTATACTACAGGACTGTCACTTACTTAACTGCAGTGTATATTTAGCAGTTTCTGGCATCTTTGCTCCACCACCTGGCACAAACGCAAGGACTATTGTTCCAGTACCCAACCATTTTTTTACATTTGTACGATTCTTGCCACGCAAATAAATGTCGACTTATAGGTCATAGCCTGCAAAATGACCTATAAGTCTATTTTTATGCAATTGATGTAATAAACACGGGCGAATTATAAAGCTGAGAGCCTCGATAATGCATAATGTACAAAGATCTGAGCTTATAGCTTAGAGAGGGCCTTCAATCAGTGACGATTCGGTAACATGTCATTTATATGACTTATTTTTAGCAAATTAGATTGGAAGCAATGTTTCCCGTCGCCAAACAATTGATTTCCAGGATAAGGACAGTATAAAAAAATGGCCGGATTCCTTTTATAGGACGCCGGCCATCGTGGTATTGTTGCTAATCCTGTATGGGAAATCCTGCCTTACAGTCTTGTCACCCTGAACGTGAACGTGATGGTCTTGTGTGCGGGTATGGTGTACTGCGGCATAGGGCCGGGACCGCATGAGGCGTTTCCAAGGCCTCGCTGCTCGCGATTGAGTTGCAGCCAGATATATGGCTGTGGCTTGAGCTGCCACTGGTGCTGAGCGTCGCGGAGGTCGGCATCGGTATATCTGTTGGCACTGAAGTAGAGGCCTTCGGGACATTCTATCTTGTATCCGTGACCGTCTGCTCCGGTGAATGTCATCTCGCGTGCGAAACGGTCGCCGGTCTGCTGTGGCTTGATATATGGTTCGTTCCACATGGCTGCATGCAGTGGTGTATTCTTGTCCATGGCGACGGTCTTCAGATCACTGGAGTATCGTCCCATGACTACGCCTGCACAACGGTCGGGGTAGTTTTCGAACGGTCCGTTACCGTACCACCGGATGTTGCTGAGGGTCGTGTCCAGCCTGCAGGCCACGCCTGCACGGCGCAGTTCGCCGTCCTTGGGGGTTATGGTGACGGTTACGTCTACGGCTCCTCCCTGCAGCTGTGTGTAGCGGATTTCACAATCTGCCTTTGCCTGTGCTTCGGCCCAGCCCCAACGGTCGTTCTCGATCCATCGGTTGTTCTGTATCTGGAACTGCAGGCCATGGGCTTCCTGCAATGACTGTGCGACGACGGGCAATCCTGCCAGACTGACTGGCCGGGTGATGGCTTGCTGGTACTGGGCTATGAGGTGTCCCTTGGCTGAATATGGTGTCGCCTGTGCCTCGCGGACGAAGCATACGAGTACGACTTCACCCTTGGGATTGGATATGGTGGGTATCCGGAGCTGGAAGGATGCTCCCGGCTGGATGTCGGGCAGCCGTACGGTCTTCTTCTTCACTACGTATCCATTGTCCCGTATCTGGATCTCAAGCTTCATCCCCTTGAGCGTGCGGAATGTGTACTTGTTGCCAATGGTGAGCATGGTTCCGTCGACGACAAAGGCGATGTCCTGGTATGCGGCCTTGACTTCGGCGAGCTTGGCGGTGTAGTCTCGCTCGGCGGTAACGATGCCGTTGGAGCAGAAGTTGCCCTGATGGGGACCGGGGAAGTCGTAGCCTGTGTGGAGTTGCTTGATTCCCTGCCTGAGCTGGTGTGGCTCGTAGATGGCCTGGTCTACCCAGTCCCAGATGCATCCGCCTATGGTGGAGTTGCTTGTTTCCATCGAATGCACGTACTCGGGCAGGTTGCCTATGGCATTGCCCATGGCATGGGCATACTCGCAAAGGAACATGGGCTTGTCCAGATTGCTGGTGTTCCTGGACATCCAGTCCATGCCGGGGTACATCTTGCTATAGAAGTCGCTGTATGCGCTGCCGCCGTAATCGCGGTCGATACGTGTCCCTTCGTAGTGGATGGGACGGGTGGAGTCGAAGCTCCTGGCGACGTCGTAGCAGTTGCGGAAGTTGCTGCCTGCTCCGCACTCGTTGCCCATTGACCACATTATGACGCTGGGGTGGTTGATGTCGCGCGTCACGAGGCGTGTGATGCGGTCTTCCATGGCTGGTATCCATGACTGCCAGCCGGATATTGCCTGGTTGGCATGGTCTTCGTTGTCTGCCTCGTCACAGCAGTACAGTCCGTAGTGGTCGAACATGGCGTACATGCGTGCATCGTTTGGGTAGTGGCTGGTGCGTATGGTGTTGATGTTGTTCTGCTTCATCATGATGACGTCGCGGAGCATGCTTTCCACGGAGACGGTACGTCCTGTCTGCGGGTCGGTGTCGTGGCGGTTGGTTCCCTTGAGCATGACCCGACGGCCGTTGACGTACAGCAGGGTGCCGCGGCCTGTCTTGCGTATACGGACGTCGCGGATGCCAACCTTGGTGGAGAAGGCCATTTGCTCGAGGCCTTGTGCATCGTATTGTATGACGTCCATCGTATAGAGGTCAGGGGTCTCGGCACTCCATAGCCGTGGGTTGTCTATGGTGAACTGGGCTGTCTTCCCGACTATAGGGCGTGATGCAATGAGCTTGCCCTTGGTGTCGTAGAGGACGGCCTTTGCGCTGACGTCCTGGTCTACGGTCAGGGAAACGGTCCACTTGCCTGCACCGGCAGGGGTTGTCTGTATGACGTGGTTGCGTATGCTCTTCGCGGGAACGTTATATATATATACGCTGCGGAATATGCCGCTCATACGGAACATGTCCTGACATTCGAGGTATGATCCGTCACACCAGCGATGTACTTGTACGACGAGGTCGTTCTGTCCTGCCCGGAGGTAGCTGCCAAGGTCGAACTCGGCGACGTTGTTGGAGCCTTGGGTATAGCCGACGTACTTGCCGTTGACCCATATCTGGGCGCATGAGTATATGCCGCCGAAATGGATGATGGTACGACGGGACAGCCACTGGTCTGTGACATGGAACGTGCGGTGGTATGTGCCAACGGGATTGACGGCATAGTTCTTGCCGCCGTCGTTGTAGCCCGGACGGGCCTTGATGTACGGGGGGGTGTTGCTGTGGGGGTATTCGACGTTGCAGTATATGGGACGGTCGTATCCTTGCATTTCCCAACAGCCGGGTACCGGTATGCGGTCGGGACGGACGGACGGTGTACCTGTGCCTGCGGAGAAGGCATGGAGGAGTGTGGGGACATCCATGACTTCGACGTCGCCGCACTGCCGGGTCTTTCCTTTCTGCGGCTCTGCCGCAAACCAGAAGTCCCATGTGCCGTCGAGACTTTGGTAGAGGCTGCTTGCGGGCTCTGTCCACGGTGTGTCGTAGTATGACCGGTCTGCGTGCATTTCCTGCTCGCTGGCATAGGGCATGTATGTTGCAGTGCCGGGGAGCTTGTTGATGGCGAAGATGGCTTCGTCTTCCCATACGGGGCTGGCTATCCTGGGCTTGTCGACGGGTTCGATGGTAAACCATGAGTTGCGGTCGGTATCGTCAATATCGACGATTGCCAGGTGTCCGTCGTCCCTGACTGTGAACATCTTGTGCTTGTTGGCCGAGGTAAGGCGGTAGACTCCGCCGTGGCCTGCTACTGCCTGTATCTGCATAAGGGCATTGCCGGGATGCTGCGGATTGGCTTTCCACTGTATAAGTTCGTGTATGCTGCCATTGTCGCCGCCATCGTCGAAGTGGCTGTCGTAGAAGGCGCCGCCTATAAGGTGGTTGACTGGATTGGACTGGTAATATGTCTTGATGTTCCAGTACTGGCCGCGATTGATGGTGTCGAGTTTCTCTACGCGTATCCTGACTCCGTTACCTCCGTCGTCGCCATTGCCGAGGACCTTGGTCTTGTCGGCGACGCTGCGCAGGCGGTATGTGCCGTTGTCGTCGGAACCGAACTGGGCCGACTCGGTGATGGAGATGCCTTTCTCGAGGGCCCTGAAGGCGGGCTTGTTGGCCGGGACGGCACTGTATTTGCCTGATGCGAGTGGCCTGAGTATCCACTTCTGCAACTCGTCGGAGCCGTTTACGTCGCCGTATTCCATTCCTTTTTCACCGACGCGCAGGGCCTTGTGCCTGAACGGGTCTATGAATCGCCACGAGCCGGACAGCTGGTCCAGCATGAACAGCTGGCCTTCGTACCCGGCGGGTATGCCTTCGACCTTGTACAGTGCGCCCTTGCGGAACGACTGGGCTGACATGGTGTTTGCCAGGATGAGCAAACTGAGTACCAAAATTGACTTCTTCATATTATTGAATCGTATTTACGTGACTATTTTATCACATGTGTTCCCAATACTGGGACGTAGTCTCCGTCTGCGGCGCTTTCCATGCTGTCTACCTTGGCACTGATATTGTCAAGGTAGGATACTATGCTGGCTTCCTGGGTACATGGCAACACGGGGCTGCCGTACTCGCGCTGCCCGTGGTGTGCCAGGACGCAGTGTACGATGCGTTTTATCTCCTCGGGCGGTACCTGCCGTAGCTCCAGTATGTTCTGCAGCTTGTGTGCTCCGATGTATATATGGCCAAGGAGGTACATATCCGGCTGGGTGTCGCCCTGGCGGCTGTATTCGTATACCTTGCCGTAGTCGTGGAACATTATGGCGAGGATGCAGCGCTCGACCTTTATCTCGTAGGGCAGGCAGGGATACAGGCCTTCGAGCATGTGCAGCATCTGGTAGGTGTGGTTAAGCAGGCCTCCCTGGTATGCATGGTGAACAGTAGTGGCTGCCGGGTATTGGCTATATGGCTTGTACAGCTTGTCGGCAAAGTCTGTGATCACCTCCGTCAGCCTTGGGTCGCTACAGTATGTGAGCAGACGGCTGATGGTCTCTTGCCAGCGCTCCTGACTGACGGGGCGTGGTATGAGGTTGTACAGCGGGTGTGTCTCCGTGGCTGCCATCCCTACTATAATGTCGGGCAAGGAGCATGATCGCTTGCCGTTGAAATCCTTGACGGTACGGAACTGTACCAGCTGGCCTGGCTCAGGCGGCATATCCGGAGCCACGTCCCACACGCTGACGGTGAATTGCTCTTCCTGTCCTGCCACCTTGAGGATAACGTATGGTGATCCTTGGCGGGTTATGCTGTTCTGACGTCCTATGACTATGAATTCCTTCACTTACGTTTTTTCGCTCTCGTTTACTGATTGCATGGCTAAGATATTAAATTTCCTGCAATAATGGCACTGCAGGGTGGCTAAATTTATGCAAGACTGACATTTTGTCCTTTTGTGAATGTTTGGCATGCTATTGGCAGAATGTCTTGTCGGAATGATTAACTAAACAAATAATAAAACAACATGAACATCAAACCATTGGCAGACCGCGTCCTGATTGAACCGGCTGCAGCTGAAACGAAGACTATTGGTGGTATCATCATCCCTGACACGGCTAAGGAGAAGCCTCTGCAGGGTACTGTCGTTGCCGTGGGTAACGGCTCGAAGGACGAGGAGATGATCCTGAAGCCCGGTGACCAGGTCTTGTATGGCAAATATGCCGGCACGGAGTTGGAGCATGAGGGCAAGAAATTCCTGATCATGCGTCAGAGTGACGTTGTCGCTATCCTGAACTAAAGAAAAAAATGTATAACATTTAAAATTTAAACCAAAGTTTACGAATCATGGCTAAAGATATTAAATTCAACATCGAGGCACGCGATGAGATGAAAAAGGGTGTCGACGCCCTGGCTGATGCTGTCAAGGTAACTCTTGGCCCGAAGGGTCGCAATGTGATTATCGAAAAGAAGTTCGGCGCACCACACATCACGAAGGATGGCGTCACCGTTGCAAAGGAGGTCGAACTGGCCGATCCTTTCCAGAATGCCGGCGCACAGCTCGTGAAATCTGTCGCTTCCAAGACTGGTGACGATGCCGGTGACGGTACGACTACGGCTACCGTACTGGCTCAGGCTATCGTCCGCGAGGGGCTGAAGAACGTCGCCGCAGGTGCCAACCCAATGGATCTGAAACGTGGTATCGACAAGGCTGTAGGTGCCGTGGTAGAGCAGATCAAGAACATGGCAGAACAGGTGGGCAATGACTTCCGCAAGATTGAGCAGGTTGCCACCGTGAGTGCTAACAATGATCCTGAAATAGGCAAGCTGCTGGCTGATGCCATGCAGAAGGTCAGCAAGGATGGTGTGATTACCATCGAAGAGGCCAAGGGTCGCGACACTACCATCGGCGTAGTTGAGGGTATGCAGTTTGACCGCGGCTACCTGAGTCCTTACTTTGTCACAAACACGGAGAAGATGGAGTGCGAGATGGAGAATCCGTACATCCTGATCTATGACAAGAAGATAAGCAATTTGAAGGATTTCCTGCCAATTCTGGAGCCTGCAGTACAGAGCGGCCGTCCTCTGCTGGTAATTGCCGAGGATGTGGAGAGCGAGGCTCTCACGACGCTCGTAGTAAACCGTCTGCGTGGCCAGCTGAAGATATGTGCAGTGAAGGCTCCTGGTTTCGGTGACCGCAGGAAGGCTATGCTTCAGGACATCGCCACTTTGACCGGCGGCCTGGTAATCAGCGAGGATACTGGTCTGAAACTGGAGCAGGCTACGATTGACATGCTGGGTTCTGCCGAGAAGGTTACCATAACGAAGGATAACACGACCATCGTAAGCGGCAAGGGCCAGAAGGAGTTGATTCAGGATCGTGTAAACCAGATCAAGAACGAGATAGCCAATTCGACAAGCAGCTATGACAAGGAGAAGCTGCAGGAGCGTCT
>DFKL01000135.1 GCA_002373535.1 Prevotellaceae bacterium UBA3646
CTCGTCTATGGCCCTGCGGTGTGCCGAGATGATATCTGCCAGGCGGAAACTCTGCGGAGCACGTGCTATGAGCGAATCCTTGCGCGACGGTATCTGCATGCTGCCGTCCTGCTCCCTTACGACCAGCGTCTCCGTTGCCGGGACACAGGTAATGCACGAGCCGCATTCCTCTACCTTGCTGATGTTGTCTGTTATCGTCTGCTGGGTTATCAGCGGACGCACGCCGTCGTGAATCAACACGTTCACACCGTCCAGGCTGCCGCATTTTGCCAAGGCATACTGCTCGGCAGCCTGCAAGGCATTGTATATAGACTCCTGTCCGGAAGCCCCTCCAGGCACTATCTTCACCACCTTGCCTATCTCAAACCTGCGGATCTGCTTCTGCAGGAAAGGAATCCATGGCTCTATACACGCAACCGTGATGGCATCTATGCCAGGATGGTTGTCAAACAGTTCCAGGGTATAGATTATGATGGGCTTGCCGTTAAGCTCCAGGAACTGCTTGGGCCGCGACTTTGTATTCATCCTTATGCCCGACCCTCCGGCAAATATTACAGCAATATTCATTTTGTCATATAGTTTATCAGTCTTTGGAATATCTCGTCCAGTCCATACCTCGGCCTCCAGCCGAGCGAAGCCAGCCTGCCAGTGTCCAGGCGGTGGAATGTCTCCGGAGCATACCCTCTGCCTTCGTCCGGCTCCACACGTACCGCTATTCCGGGATTGACATTGTCCCGCAGCCACTCAGCCATACCCCGTGCAGAGATATACGTATCAGGATTTGCCACATTGTACGCCGTCCCTGTCTCGCCGTGTACGGCAATGGCCAGCAGTGCCGAGACGGCATCCGTGACATAGCAGTATGGCCGTGCGGACCTACCCTCTGTATGCAGGACTATGTCACGGCCATGCGCCGCACTGCGCGCAAAGGATGCAATTATACGGTTGTCGTCCGGGGCTATTCCGGCACCCGTGGTCTGCGTCAGCCTTGCTATCATTGTCCTGACTCCGTACTGCGAGGCATACAGGCAGCACAAGTTCTCGGCGGCACGCTTCGCCATCGGGTACGAACTGCGCACCCTGGTCGGGTTCAGATACCCCTGGCAATCCTCGGTAAGCACCGCCTCCGGATCACGTATCTCCCCATAGACCTCCAGTGACGAAAGATATACGAATCCCTTTGGCCTGACATCCCTGGCATAGTCCAGCAGCCGCACGGTAATGTCTGTTATCGAGCGGAAAGTCTCTACCGGATGGTCCACGAAGTAACGCGATGCCGTCGGTGCGGCACAATGTACCACATAGTCCGCACGACCCAGAGAGGCATAGTCCATTCCCTCCAGTTCTCCCTCCACGAATCTGACGTCTCCATGACGGCCAAGCATTCCGCAGGCCTTTTCCATATTGCGTACAGGTGCGATTATGCGGATGTCCAGATTCAGAGCCGTCAGGCACCGTATCAGCGACGAGCCTATCAGTCCCGTCGCCCCGGTAATCAGGAACGTCGCTCCGCGCAACGGCTTCCTGTCAGCGAAGTCACTGACAAATTCCTGAATATCCTGTAACTGTTGTCTGTGCATGTCAATATACTGATTACTGGTCTATCACAATGTCGTCCGCATGATATTCACTGCCTGGATCGGAAGGTAGCCGCATGTAGTCTCCATATTGTGCGACGAGCTGTTCGTGATAGTCCCCCACTACGGGGAACATGTGTCCCTCGAACTCCAGTTCCGTAAGCGGGAATATTCGCTCAGGACGACGTTTCACATAATATGGGATACCCAGAGCGTCATCGTAGTACGAGACAGGCAGCAACCTGTTTATGAACCGCATCACGGGGAATATGACATGCATATTGAGCCACAGCAGCCTGCGCACCTTGCGCGACGCCGCCACATCTGTCAGGTCCGTTCTTTTCAGTATCGAATATATATGCCCTATTGTGTCATTGCTCAGCCTGTGCAGGAAACGCGAAGTCCTCTCGACAGGAAATATGTCGATGAATATGCCATGCTCCTTCCACATGCGGTCATATCGGTTACGCTCGCTTATACAGCTCCGCCTGTCGCGCAGCTTGGCATACTGGAAGAAATAGTCCGGATCCGTCTCCACGCACTGTATTGCAAGCGTCTCAGGCAGTTCCCTCATCAGTATCGGTATCAGGCGGTCATAGTCCTCCTTGAGCATCTCGATATCCAGGTCGTCGTCCCACGGTATGAATCCGCGATGCCTCACGGCACCCAGCAACGTACCGCCGGCAAGCCAGTATCTCAGTCCGTGCCTGCGGCATATGCCGTCTACTACCAGCAGGAGTTCCAGCATACGCATCTGCATCTGGCGCAAGACAGAGCCGTCTGGGTTGAACCTGCGGCGCAGTTCCTCTTGGTCGAAAGTTGCATCCATCTGTAATTTCAGGCTTTTGTGAATATCGTACGGTAGTTCCTCAGCAGATATACGGCATTACGTATTTTCTGCCGTACAGAGTCGTTTTGGAAATATCCGAGCATTTCTCTCAGGTACCTCGTCTGCGGTCCGCTCAGCTTCCCCGCCCTGTCCATTATTCCCCGTATCATTGCAATACGGTCCCCGGCCTTTAGCCCCCTGACACGTGCGATCAGAGCCTTGACACGCGACATCCTCCTCATCTTGTCCCCGGACGCATTGTTGCCATGCATACGGTACAGGCTCACCGGATGCCGGCTGTATGCCATCCCTCCGGCAAAGCACGAAAGGACAGCCAGCCACGAGTCATGGAAGTCGACACCCTCAGGGAAAGGCAGGGCCTTGTCCAGCAGTGAGCGGCGCACCAGCATCGCAGAACCCTGGAACGGATTTCGCCACAGCAGTATGGTCTGCGATTTCAGCATGTCGTCTTCCGGTATATAGTCAAAGGACTGCTGCTGCGCCAAAGACAGCCCTGTCGGCTTTAGCAGCCTGTCCGTAATCGTCGAGTCCGCACATGCCAGCACCTTGTCACCGATGATATCCATCAGGTGCTGCAGGTGATCCTCCGTCCACACATCATCCTGGTCGCACAAGGCCACGTACTCCGTGTTGCCGCAACACTCTATGGCCCTCTGGAAATTGTCCCTGAACCCCAGGTTGTGCCTGTTGGTGACGACCCTTATACGCCCGTCCTGTCCGGCATACCTCTGCACTATGTCCACCGTATCGTCAGTCGAGCAGTCATCGCATATCACGAATTCAAAGTCCCGGTAAGTCTGGGACAGGACAGACTCTATCTGCTCACCGACATATCCGGCACCGTTGTAGGTAGCCATCACTACCGAAACCTTCTTTACGCCCTCTTCCATCGTCCACTGAGCCAGGGAGTACCCTCTATGTACGGAACAAGCCACGAGCAGATCATGAAGATTGCAGGCAGCAATATTATTACGTCGTCATACCTGCCATATATGCTGCGTCCGAACGAGATATGCACCAGACGGTAGAAGAACAACATGGGGAAATGACTTATGAAATATACCATCGAATGCTCACCTATGAAACATATCCATGGTATACGCGGAACATTCGTCGCAATCAGCAGGCCCGACAGCCCGCAAAGAATGGCCGACATGTTGAACATGACAGGCAATACGTCGCCCGAGAACATGTTGTTGCTCATCGTATACGACGCATCATGCCATACAAAGTTCCCGACCACGAACCCCGTCGTCAGTATCAGCGAGACAATTACCGTCGTACGCGGAGCCGCCTTGTCTATGATGCGATGCCACGTCCGTCCCAGCTCAAAGAAGAAGACGCCCATGAACACATTGTTCAGGTCCAGCCACAGCGGATTGCCGTTCCTGTACAGCCAGAACCCGGCCAGCGGAAACAAGGCATACACCATCGACGTAGCCTGTGCGGCATGGCGGGACAGCCTCCCGGAGACTACGGCAAGGCGCAGCCTCTCCAGGAAATGGACCAGGACGTAAGTGACGAAGAACGACAACAGGAACCATACCGGAGGGTTGCCGAAGAAACCGCTGTTCTTCCATATATGTTCAATCTCAAACCGCGGAATCAGGTGGTGATACTTGTCATAGACGAAGACCTGCAGCGTAAAATATATCAGGTTACCTATCGCGCCAGCGGCCAGATACGGGACGAACAGCCGCTTCGCCTTGTCCCTTACGTATGCCATGCTGGGCATCGACGTTACGGACTTGTTGAAATATCCGGCCTTGAAGAAGAAGAACGACATGAAGAAATAGCTCCACTGCATCACCTCCAGCCACCAGTCGACATTGGCCTTGCCACACTGCTGCATCGTATGCAGGCTGACCATACGTATTATGCAGATGCCACATAGCAGGTCGAAGGCATGATTTCGCTTTTTCATCACCACAAAATTAACAATTTAATTCATAATTCATGGACCATGATTTACTATTTTATACCCACACCATGCATTTTTCAATTAAAATACGTATTTTTGTGTTCATGAAAGCATTGGTAGACGTATCCGTACTGATCCTGTTCTTCAACCGGCCGGAACAGCTGGCAAAAGTCTTCGGTCAGGTACGCAAGGCCCGGCCCTCACGCCTGTTCCTGTATCAGGACGGCCCCAGGGACGAGAAAGACATCCCCGGCATCATGGCATGCCGCAAAGTCGTCTCCGACATCGACTGGGAGTGCGACGTCCACACCATGTTCCAGGAAAAGAACTACGGCTGCGACCCCAGCGAGTTCATTTCCCAGCGATGGGCATTCTCCCTCACGGACAAATGCATCGTGCTGGAGGACGACGACGTCCCCAGCGTAACCTTCTTCCGCTTCTGCAAGGAAATGCTCGACAAATACGAGGACGACACCCGTATCACGCACATCTCAGGATTCAATACCGACGAGACGACTAACGACATCGAAGACTCCTATTTCTTCTCCAGGGCCTTCTCCATCTGGGGATGGGCATCTTGGGCACGCGTCGTCAACGCCTGGGACGGCGACTACGGATTCGTAAAGGACCCTAACCAGTTCGGACAGCTCAGGCAAAAGACCAGGGAACACCACCTGCGGAGCGACATGCCGGCAATGTGCGCCGCCCATGCCCAGCGCGGAAAGGAATATTACGAGACCATCTTCTGGGCATACATGACGCTTAATGACGGAATGTGCATAATACCACGGGTAAACATGATAAACAACATCGGCATGGAAGGCGGCACGCACTACAGCGCACAGCTAAACCTGCTCCCCCGTCGCCTGCGCAGGCAGTTTACGATGAAACGGCACGAAATAGACTTCCCGCTGCACCATCCAGCCGAGGTCAGGGAATATCCCGGGTACCAGAGACGCTACCACCTGCTCAACGCATGGGACAACCCGTGGCGAAAGGTCCAGTACTCCTTTGAGGAACTGTGGCTGAACCTCATGGCCGGCAACATCGGCAATATCATATCCGCGGCACGTAAGCGCATACTCAAGACAATGAGATGAAAGTACTGATTGTTTCCACCGCAGAGAGAACCGGCGGCGGCGCCATTGCCGCACGAAGACTTATGGACGCACTTAACAAGAACGGCGTCCAGGCCAGGATGCTGGTGCGCGACAGGCAGACAGACTCCCCCCATGTGTTCCGCCACGGCAATATCGTTCCGAAGGTACTCGAACGCATCGACCTTATGGCAAGACTGCGCCTGCCCCTGAGCGATACATGGCCCTACGACACAGGCAGCTTTGGGACAGACATCCTGGGCACCAGGGAATATCAGGAGTCAGACATTATACACCTGCACTGGATCAACCAGGGAATGCTGTCCCTGAAACAGCTTGGACAAATGGCAATGGACGGCAAGCGCATCGTCTGGACACTGCACGACGAGTGGCCGTTCTCCGGCATAAAGCACTACGGCGGAGACATCGGCACAGACACCGATATTGAAGACACAGCCAGGTTTCATCGTCTTGACGACAAAGTCTCACGACTTAAGAAAGAAATATACTCCTCCTGCAACATACATTTCGTCGGATGCAGCAAGTGGATTACCGGTTTGGCCCGAAAGGCCATGCCCGGCAATGACTGCACACATATCAACAACTGCATTCCCCATGATGTATTTCACCCCATGGACCGACAGGAAGTACGCCGGAAGCTGAACCTTCCGCCGGACCGGAAGATAGTCATGTTCTGCAGCCAGAAGGTTACCGACACGCGCAAGGGTATGAAATACCTGGACGAAGCCCTGCAACGTCTGCCGGACGTCTGCACCGTACGCCTCGGCGCAGGCGGCACATACGTGAGCGACGAGGCTACCATGGCCATGATGTATGCAGCAGCCGACTGCTTCGTAACCCCCTCGCTGCAGGACAACCTCCCCAACACCATCGCCGAGGCGATGTCATGCGGCACACCCTGCGTAGGCTTCGATGCCGGAGGCATACCCGAAATGATTCACCACCTGCAGGACGGCTACGTCGCCAGATATCGTGACGCCGGTGACCTTGCCCAAGGCATCGGATACATATTGCAGCACCCCGGATTTAGCCATGCGGCAGCCAGCTCCGCCATTCACGACTACAGCGAAAGCCGTACGGCACGGGAATACATCAGGATATATGAAAAATAGATATTTTTTCTCCGCCTCCACACTCCTGCTCATTACCATACTGAGCCTGGTGCCTGCGCGAGAGTTTCCACAGGTCGATGCACGGTTTGCCGACAAATGGGCACACTGGGTAATGTATGCAGCCGCCACCCTGGTCATCGGGATTGAGCAAGGACTTAGGAAGCCCGTCCGCAGATGGCATATACGGATTATGCGTATTGCCGTATTTACATCACTGTGGGGCGCGCTTATGGAAGTATGTCAGGCCACCCTCACCACGACACGCAGCGGCGACGCCATGGATGCCGCAGCCAACACCTTCGGCGCAGCATGCGGGGCAACCCTCCTGTTTTTCCTGTACAGACAGTTTCCAAGACTGAGAGACACACCGTAAGGACTACCTCTTCAGCACAGCCCTCACCACGAACCACAAATGTCTGATTACCGCAGTTGCCCAGCCATAGTGTACCGCCATCAGCCGGAACCGTTCCACCAGTGAAGCCCGGTGGTTCCTTGTCGTCATTCCCTCAGACAGATAGTCCGTCAGTATCATGTTCGTGTTCAGCACCGGCAGCCTGCGGCGCGCGGCACGCTTCAGCAGACGTATGCACCAGTCATAATCCGCGCTGAACCGGTATCTTACATCATATTTCTGTATCCGTGCCAGATCTGTACGCACATAGAAACTCTGATGGCACACCAGCATGCCGTCAGCAAAACTGCGCCAGTCCAGTTCCTCCGGAGCCTGCAGGCGTCTGTGTCGCAGGAACCTGCCTTCGCTGTCCACCAGGTCCGTCTCGCCATACACTATGGCAGGATTGTGTGCATATCCCCTGAGCCAGTCCATCTTTTCCACGATGTCCGCTATCGTGGTACTGGCATGTAGCCGGTCACCCGCATTCAGGAACACGATATAGTCGCCTGTTGCATTCACCAGAGCCTTGTTCATGGCATCATACAACCCATGGTCAGGTTCGCGCAGCACCTTTATCTGATGCGGAATACCCTCGTGCGTGTTGCGCTCTACATACCTCTGGACCAGCAGGAACGTCCCGTCGGAACTGCAGCCGTCGACTATCAGATGCTCTATATGACTGTATGTCTGGCATGATACACTGTCTATGGTCCGCTGCAGCGTGGCCTGCGCGTTATAAGTGACAGTGGCTATGGTGATTACCGGAAACTCCCCTTTCATACTCAGGACTCAGCGCTTTGCCGCATAGACTTTCTCCTCCTCCACATGGAGAATCCCATGATACCCAGAGCCGTCAGCACCAGGAAAGCCATTGCAGAATATGCTATGGTCTCCGTCGTATGGACGGACTTGGGGTCGAAAGTCATCACTATGTCACAGTCGCCGGGCCCTACCTTTACGGCACGCAGCACATAGTCTACGCGACCTACCGGGACCTCCTGCCCGTTGACCGTGGCACGCCATCCCGGATAGTATATGTCCGAGAAGACTATTACGCCACCACTTTTGCTGCTGGCCTTGTACCTCATCTCCACCGGACCGTACGACACGAGGCTGACCATAGCCGTGCTGTCTTGGCCAGACTTGTAGCCACTCATCCATGACGCCGCCTCGCCACAAGACTCTGCCGGCGATGAAACTGCCACTTTCCGCAAGTCCACCTTGCTCAGCATGGACAGTTCATTATCCGCATTACGCACGTCGCGCACCTCGTCTACAAACCATGCATTGCCCATTGCCGCCGGATTACGGGC
>DFKL01000153.1 GCA_002373535.1 Prevotellaceae bacterium UBA3646
GCGGGAAGATGCCGAACATCTTGCTGCTAAGCGGATGCTTCTGCACTCCATAGTGATAGTATAGTCCCGCCTGGGCGGCCCAACATATATACATCGTACTCTGCACGTGAGTCCTGGACCACTGGAAGATTTCAGATATCTCGTCCCAGTAATTCACCTGTTCATACTCCAGATGCTCGACAGGAGCGCCCGTGATAATCATACCGTCGAACTTCTCGTTCCTCATCACCTCAAAGTCGCGGTAGAAAGCCCGCATGTGCTCTACCGGAGTGTTCTTAGGCGTATGTGCCTTGACCTTCATAAGGTGAATCTCCAGCTGCAGGGGCGAGTTGGAGAGTATCCTGACGAGATCCGTCTCGGTGGTAATCTTCAGCGGCATCAGGTTCAACACGGCGATGCGTAACGGGCGGATGTCCTGATGACTGGCCCTCGCCTCGTCTACGACAAATATATTTTCCTGCTTCAGCAACTCGATGGCAGGCAATCGGTCAGGTAATCTAAGTGGCATGGCTTACCAGATTGTTACTCGGTCTTCCTTCTTTACAAACATGGGATCCTTCTCGGTTATGCCGAAGGCTTCGTACCACGCATCGATATGCGGCAGCTGGCCGTTTACGCGCCATTTGCCCAACTGGTGCGGGTCTCCCTTTACACGCTTCCTTATCTCTTCCTCGCGTATATTCTGTCCCCACACTCCGGCATAGGCCAGGAAGAAACGCTGTGCAGGGGTAAAGCCGTCCTTTACATCTCCGTCCAGCCCGGAGACGTTCCGTAAAGCCTGGAATGCAACCTGAAGGCCTCCGTGATCTGCCATGTTCTCGCCCAACGTGAGCGAACCATTGGCATGTAACCCCGGCAGGACCTCGATGCCGTCATGGTACCTGCGCATAACCTGAATGCGCTCGGTAAAGCGCCTGGTATCCTGATCTGTCCACCACTTGCGCAGGTTGCCATCCTTGTCATACTGAGCTCCCTGATCGTCAAAGCCGTGCGTCATCTCATGGCCTATAACTACGCCTATGGCACCATAGTTGAAGGCATCGTCTGCCGCCATGTCGAAGAACGGACGCTGCAGTATGCCTGCAGGGAAACATATCTCGTTGGTAGTGGGATTGTAGTAGGCATTGACAGTCTGCGGGGTCATCTGCCATTCGTCCCTGTCTACAGGTTTGCCGAGGCGTGACTCTATCATGTCGCGGATCTTCCATTCGTTGCAGGCAAGGATATTGTCCAGATAGCTGTCCGTTATCTTCACGGCAGAGTAGTCCTTCCACTTGTCCGGATAGCCGATTTTCACATAGAAGGCATCCAGCTTGTCGTGAGCAACCTTCTTCGTCCCTGCGCTCATCCAGTCCTGGGCATCTATCCTCTGCCCCAGTGCTACCTGGAGGTTAGCGACAAGCTTCTGCATACGTTCCTTCGCCTCGGGTGGGAAGAAGCGCTTTACGTACAACTGTCCCAATGCCTCGCCCAAGCAGTCCTCGACGCTGGCGACGGCACGCTTCCAGCGTGGCTTGTCCTGCGCAATACCGCTGAATGCCTTGCCCCAGAAGGCAAAGTTCAGCGCACGGCTATCGTCGTCAATATAGTCAGATGCCATGTTTATCGCATGCCAGAGATAGACGTTCTGCAAAGCCTCGGGCTTCTCTGTCACCAGGACTGCCTCGGCCTCGCGTATGGCCTCAGGCTGCCCTACTATGACGCTGTCAAGGCCTTTGATGCCGAAATTGGCAAAATAGCCGTCCCAGCCAATTCCCGGGAAAGACTTCTTCAGTTCGGCATACGACATCTTGTTGTAGTTGGCCTCGGGGTCACGCAGCTCGGTCATGCTGCGGCTTGCCTTGGCCAGACGTGTCTCTATCCTGATGACGTCATCCTTGATACGCTCTGCGTCCTTCGGGGCGAAACTCATGTGGGTACACAGGTCCACGATATACTTTGCGTATGCCGAGCGTATCTTGGCCGTCTCTGCATCTGTGTCGAGATAGTAGTCTTTCTGACCCAGGGTGAGTCCACCTTGGTAAATGCTCAGAATATTGTTCCTTGAATCCTTCTCGTCGGCTCCTATATAAAAGCCAAACAGACCCATGACGCCCTGACGCTGCATGCGCGGCCAGACTTTGCCAAGCCACTGCGCAGTAATATCCGGACTGCACTGATAGCCGTCACATGCCAGGAAAGCCTCGACGGCATAGCCGCTTTCCTCGTTAAGCCGTACGCTATCCATCGCGCTATTGTAGAGTCTGGCTATCTTCTGTTCGATACTGCCTGCCCTAAGGTTCTTCTGAGCAGACACGCTGTCAATTATCTCACGCAGTTGCCGGTTGCAATTCTCCTGCAGCACGTCAAAGCTGCCAAACCTGCTGTGGTCTGCCGGCAGAGGATGCATCTTCTGCCATCCGCCCGTGGCATACTGGTAGAAATCCACGCCTGCCGACACGGTAGTATCCATGTCGGCCTTGTCCAATCCAGAGGTGTATAGCCTGTCACCCCCGGTGCAGGCGGTCAGACCGGCCGCCACAACACCTGCCATTACTGTCTTTTTCATTGTATCTCAAGTTTTTCCATCGCCTCGGCCCATTTTTCCTCGGCTTTTTCCATTTGTTGCCTGAGCCTGCCGTGTTTCTCGTACAGAGAAGTATCCTGACAGCCCTCGGGCGTCGTCATCTGAGTCTCCAATATCTTTATTGCCTGCCCCAGCTGGGCAACCTCTGCCTCTGCTTCCTTGACAGCTTTTTCCAGACGCGATTTCTCACGCGCCATTCTCTTCTGTTCCTCGTAGGACAGCCTGTTCTCGCTCTGTGCCTTGGCTACAGGCACCTTGACGGCAGGAGCCGCACTCAGGTCGTGCAGCTGTTCTGCCTCGTGCATGCGTATCCAGTCGTATATGCCGCCCAGGTACTCACGAACACCGCCCCCCTTGAACTCATATACCCTCTCCACGAGACCGTCCAGGAAATCGCGGTCATGGCTGACAACTATCACCGTACCGTCGAAGTCGCGGACGGCCTCCTTCAGCACGTCCTTGCTGCGCATGTCCAGATGGTTTGTGGGCTCATCCAGTATCAACAGGTTGACAGGCTCGAGCAACAGTTTAATCATAGCAAGCCGTGTACGCTCGCCACCGCTCAGCACCTTGACCTTCTTTTCGGAAGCCTCTCCGCCAAACATGAACGCGCCCAAGATGTCGCGTATCTTGAGGCGTATG
>DFKL01000103.1 GCA_002373535.1 Prevotellaceae bacterium UBA3646
ATGGGCGACGCAGCAGGATGGAGCTTCTATCCGGGAAAGAACCTCGGTGCCTTGGGAGATGCGGGGTGTGTCACTACAAACGATGACGTGCTTGCAGAAACCGTCCGTGCGATGGCCAACTACGGCAGCAGGGAGAAATACGTGAACATCATAGAGGGGATGAACAGCCGGGTTGATGAGATACAAGCCGCGGCACTGAATGTGAAACTGTCATATCTGAATATCGAGAACAAGCGTCGCAGAGAGATTGCGGAGCGATATCTTGAAAATATAGACAATCCGCTGGTAAAACTGACGCGCCGCCCGATGAATCCCGAGGAAAACGTCTGGCATGTATTCCCAATATATTGTGCCGTACGCGAGCAGCTGCAGGCTTTCTTGAAGGAGAACGGGGTGGAGACGCTGATTCACTATCCGATACCGCCACATCTGCAGAAATCACTGGAAGGCGATGGCAAGATACTGGTTCCAGAGCCGCTGCCTATTACAGAAAAGGAAGCCCGTGAGGAACTTTCACTGCCGATTTCTCCTGTCATGAGTGACGCGGATGTAGACAGGGTGATCGCTGTTGTTAACAGGTTTGTCGTCAAGTAGAATGAAGTTCGGTAATACCTGGACACGAAGCAGGGTGCTGTCACAGGCATTGAAAATCCTGATGATGATAGCAAGCCGTAAGTACAGTGTCGGCGACATTATGGCGTCCCAGGGCATATCGCGTAAGACGGTCTACAGATATATAGACTCGTTTCGGTCTGCAGGCATTCAGGTAAACTACTCAAACCATGTGTTCTCGTTAGGCAGGGACAGTAGCCTGGAGAAGGACCTGAGTGATTTGTTCCTGTTCAATCCAGACGAAGCCGTATCGTTGTACAATGCAATAGACGTAATTGAGACCGATTCCATCGTGTCGAGGAGTCTGAAGGAGAAACTGACGGCAATCTACGGGGCTCATGATGTCAAGGAGAAGATAATCCGTGGTGAGGGTCTGCACAGCGTAAAGAACCTGATGCTTGCGATAGAAAATGAAAAGCAGGTCGTACTGCACGGGTACTCGAGTCCCAATTCCCAGACAAGCCGTGACCGCCTGGTAGAACCATTCCGTATGGGACCTGACAATGAACAAGTATGGTGCTACGACGTTGACAGCAGGAAATGCAAGACTTTCAAGGTCAGCCGTATCCAGCAGGTTGAGGTGACGGAAAAATCATGGCTTTTCAAGCACATGCACGTCGGAGGTTATACAGACCCGTTCCGTATGATCAGCAACGACGGACGCATGATAAAGTGTCGCCTGACTCTAAACCGCAGGGCAATGGAGCTGCTGCGTGAGGAATACCCGCTGACCGAGCAATATATCCAACTCATTGGAGACGAACAGTGGCGGGCTGACATTCCTGTCAGCAACTACATAGGCATAGGACGCTTCGTAGCCGGACTTATGGACCATATCCATATAGAGACGCCAGAACTGAGGACATATCTTCGTGAATACATGAGCAGGTCGCTTGACAGACTTTGAGGGCTGTTGCTTTCCTGACTCCCAATATTCTCCTGATTACGTGCAAGCAAAACAAAGAGTCCCGGCAGTGGAACAGACCGCTGCAGGGACTCTTATGTCGTGGTTTTCTGCCTACTTTAGAAGTCCAGGACCTCTACGTTACCTGCCGGCGACGGCGCTGCGCCGTTGTCGCGTGACTGAGGGTTTACGGGCTGATTACCGCTTCCCTCGGATATAACGGCACTGTTTCCGCCTGAGCCGCAGATAATGTTGCCTGTCTCCATGTTCAGCACCCTGGCTGTCGGTGACTTGAATTCTTTTTTCATATATCCCGGTTTTATTTTATTATTACCTTGTAACTCTTACCGTCAACTGTGCGTACGACGTTTATACCCGGTTGTATGCCATTGGTCTTGCGACCGCTCATGTCGTAGTATGTAGCACCTTCGGCATTCATCGCATCAATAGCCTCGATGCCAGTGGCATCCGTGTCGGTGTCAATGCTGATGGCCAGTCTACGCGCGTTACCGCTATTGGCAATATATGCGCGGAATGGTGGAACTACTACGCCGCCCGTAACATTCGATGCGTTCCAGAATGCGTTGTCTGCAATGTAGTACCCTTCGGTTATCGGGGTCTGCTCAAGGCATCCTACCAGTTGCATCGATCCTTCACGGGAACCGGATACCCTGATATTACCATTGTCGTTCGTCATGTCTATACCACTCTCCTTTGCATTGCGATATACGATAACCGGTGTGCCTGCCGATACGACTCCGTCGTCTACAATAGACAATACAAGTTCCTCGCCGGTGTTGGCAGATATGGTATACAAATCGTATGGCGCGTTTTCGTGGTCTGCAATGATGTCGTACGGCAGACAGAGCGTTCCCCACTGTGTATCCATGGGGCGCACGTAAGCGGCCTTGACGGCCGTAAAGGCTGCAGTTACAGGCATCGGGGCTCCATCGGTAACGACCAGGTTACGACACTCGTCACCTATCACCACATTCGGTGTCTCCGTAGTCTCTGCTCCAGGCTTTGCGTAGATAAGGACGTTCTTGCTGACGTTAGCGTTGGCAAGGAGTTCGTCACGCAGTTCCTGGAATGTGCTGGTAACGTTGGCGTTAGTAACGTCTACGACACTGACGTTGCTGTCGTCAGAGATGTTTTCCACATAGGTGGCAATCTGACTGGCATCGGCCTGACCGCTCACGGAAACCACGGCTTCCTCGTGTTTGAACTCGGCTGGCTTGGTGGACGCAACAGGTCGATATGGATGTGCTGTCGTAAACTTGTACTTTCCGTCGCTTGCCCAGTCCAGAGAGAAGCGTACAAAGCGCATCGTGTAGCCTCCGAAAATGCCATTCTCCTCGTAGTACACGCCCAACGTACCGTCTGGCAGGACCGTAGCAGCACTATAGGCTGAACCGCTCGGGCAGATGGTCTTGGGTGTACCGAAGCGTTCGCCCTCGTCAGTGGAGAGTGCGATGGAGAGGTTCTGGCGTGAGCCGTTGTTGGGACAGGTCTGGAATGCTATATCGCCTATGCCTTCGGCAACAAGGTTGCCTTCCTTGCTGGAACACCATACCATGTATTCGCCGTCACATGCATTGCCGCTGATGTTGTCTGCGAAACGCGTCTCTGGTGCGTAATGCCATGTCGCGCCGCGGTCGGACGTTACGTTGTAGTAGTTACGTCCACTGGCACGAACGCTGATAGCAAGGTCGCCGTTGTTACGCTCCAGCGTCTTGGGCTCGTCTGCTTTGGTAGTGCCGCTTGTCCCACTTACATACCAGCTGTCGCCACCGTCGTCGGACATGAAAAGATAGAAGTGCTGGGAATTGTCCGATTCGCGGTTGACGAAGCTGCTGACAAGTGTGCCGTCGCGCAACTGGAGTGCTGCACCGGAACCGGAGAAACCGCCCTTCCACGTAGGGTTGGGGCTACCTATGGCATACAGTTCCTTGGTATGGTCTACAGGAACGCCCCACGTCTCTCCGCCGTCGGAGGACTTGACGGTCTTCCATGTCTGTGGCTTCTCCGGTGTGGATGCGAAGAATCCGTTGCCGTTTGCTGATGTAGTCATGATGCCGATGATCTCACCGTTGTCACGGTTTGTGACAAGTGATGCGTCACCATGTCCATAGTCTCCTCCTGTCTCGGCCGTACCTGCTACGACCTTGGGCTCGGACCATGTCTTGCCAAGATCGTCTGAGTACTGGGCAACAAGGTAGCAGTGTGACGGCAGGTCGGTGTTATGCTCCAGACGGTCGTCAGTGAGAGTGACAAGGCGTGGCTTGCCGTTCTTCTGTACCATGGTGATTGCCGGAATACGATAGTATGTAGAGCCGATATCCTTGCGTACGCCTTTGTCCTTTGGCATCAGGACTGTACCCTCGCTGAGGAAGATGGTGGCCTGATATGCAGGATTGCCGTTGTTTTCGACGATGGTATTGCCGTCTACATTGTATGAGGTAATGGTTGCATCGACCGTAGTTCCCTCCTGGGCTTCGGCGGAGATGTCGTATGCAATCCACATGTAATGGTTGCCTGGCGAAAGCTGTCTGGCTTCGTCACGTGTAATGGTGAAACTGGTGCCGTTGACTTCGGCCTCACCGAATAATTCTGCATTTGCCTCGCGCCATGTTACGCCATTGGCTCCCTGGATGGGTTCCGTAACCAGTTCGCGTGCATTGGTGGCAAAGTATACCTTTACCTTCTCGACACTGGCAGCGCCGGTGCCTGTAATGGTGCCTGACACGCCCTTGAAGGCGACAGTACCGGTGAGACCGTCCACAGCCAGAGTAGAGCGCAGGATGGGCAAATCGCGGTTGCCGATACCTGTGGTCACGTGTCCTTGCCGAACATTGGTGGACGTAATCCTGACCTCAGGAGACGTTACGTCAGCTTCCTCGAATCTCCAGAGTGAGGCATTTCCTTCTTCGGCTCCCCATCTTACTATTACACTGCCATTGTTCTGTGCATGCAGTTCGACGTTGTTGTCCTTGATGGTGAAGTAGTTGTAGGCGTCGTTGATCGTGTATATGTAGTTCTCGGTGTCCTGGGCGTAAAACTGTGTGCCTCCACCTGTACCTGCAGGTGCTGTGCCGAAGTATTTGCCTGCATAGTTCTTGATTGCTATCTTGCCGTCCTTCTCCCAGAAACTCCAGATGTATTCGGCACGGTACTGTCTGTCGCCGAACTTCATCTTGTAACTGTCTGTCGGGTCGGCATAGATGACCTTGCCTGAACAGTATGTCATATTAGCTGCTGCGGCATTTACGATGTAGTACCAGTGCTCGTTTCCCTCGGTGCTGATCTCCGGCCTGAGTTCAACTACGGGTTCTACTATTACCGTAAAATCCGTGAGCAGCACAGCATTGCTGTTTGCACCGGACAGGGTGAACTCGACAGAGCCGAGCTTCTGATTGTCCTTGCTGACGGTCTGTGCGGTGCTGCTTGTGGTATATGTATTGCCGTCGTGAGTAAGCGTAATGCCAGTGTCGTGACCATCGTTTGCGAAAGAGAAGCTGTATGCCTTGATTCTATAGCCGGCAGGTGGGTTGACCGTGTATGTGCTGGAGAGTGCTTCGCCTGTATAAACGTCGATATTGTTGCCGTTCCACTTCATGTTGTTCTTGCTGCAGCCGAATGTCAGTTGCGTTGTGTCGGTACTCTTCCAGATACTGCAGAAAGCCGTCTCGTTCACAGCGTTGTCACGATATAGAGAGCCTGCGGTCTTGTCGACGGTATATGTAATGTTGAAGTCTGACTCCTCGCCTTCGACATAGCTGGCCTTGAAGCCTGTTATGTTCAAAGTGTTGCCTGCATTGTTGGCATTCCATATAAATATCAGTCGTCCGCCTGCGGGGAGCTTGATGTCGTTAGCTGAGAAGCTCTGCTCTCCTTCGGCCAGCTCGGATGACGTACTCTGTGCGAGAAGGGTCGCCGTGGTCCCTACAAGTTTCCAGATGGAGAATGAGGTCCTGGTGCGTGTGCCTCCTGCCGTAAAGGTGACGTTGACGTCGCGTATAATATGTTCCGTAGCATATACCTGTGCGGCAAAGGATCCGGTATACTTCTGCCTGCCGACAAGATTGAACGAGGATGCGGTGAGTGTGTTGACATCCGTGTTTGCTGCGGGTGCCTGGCCGTTGCACATTCCCCAATAGAATCCCGTGGAGGGTGTATAGGCGGCTCCCAAGTCGGTCGCTACTGCTGCCTCGACAGGCAATGACCATTGATTGTTTGTCGTGCCTGCAAGACCTGTTACCCATCCAGCGGATGTGTTGTTCCTAAGTACAGTGGGTGTGGTACTGAGTGCAAGGCCGACGGAAAACTCCGTAACCTTCCAGTCGGTGGACCAGTCGTTGTTGTTGTTCTGAACCGTACCGTTTGAGGACTTGTATGCTCCTCCCATTATGCCTGTCTCTGATGATGCTGACCATGCACCGCCAATCTTCATCGACACGCAACCAGGGGCTACGCCGTCGGTAATGTCGTAGAGGGCTCCTGTGTCGTCAGCACCTGCGTAGGTAAGGTATTTGCCCGGAGTATGTACTGATTCGAACTTGAGACCTCCGTCGGCAAAGACGGCTTTCCATATACCAGTCTCGTCCGTAGGCTCGGTCTGGCTCATAGTACGTGTGGTCCCGTCGTAATATACGTAGTTGGTGGTCCCGCCGTTACGTGCCACATATCCTGCTATTGTGTAGCTGTAGCCGTTCTTGACAGGGGA
>DFKL01000110.1 GCA_002373535.1 Prevotellaceae bacterium UBA3646
GCGTGGATTGCCTGTGGTGACACTGCGCATGCCCATGGTACGGCCTCCGGTGTAGCGGTTGTTGTATATGGCATTGGCGTTGCGTACGCTCATGGTGCGGTATCCGATGCCTACGTAACCGGGGTGCCAGTATCTGGCAGGACGCCACGAACAGCCCCAGCCGAAGCCTACGCTCCAGGTACAACCCCAGCCGACGGAGCACCATCCGCCTACATAGACGGGACGGTACCATGGATCCCAGAACCAGGGGTCGTAATACCATGGGTCGTAGATATAGGCTACGCGATCCCAATACCATGGGTCGTAGTAGCGTATGCCGCGGAAGCGTGCCAGACGTGTGCTGTAGTAGAACTCGTCGGCCTCGCCATCGTGGTAGCCGCGTGCATAGCCGTCGTCGTAGCCAAGGTCGTAGAGGCTGCTCTGCCTGCGGCTCTTACTGGCGTACCGGGCTGTGTCGGCGGCAGTGGTGTCCGTGACAGTGGTGCGGCGGCCTCGGCGATTGTATTCGTCTACATCGCGCAGGGCTCCAGTATGATAGTCGGCCTCGCCGGTGGAGGGCCGGGCATCGTCGTACTCCACGACTACGTTGCGTGTTTTCTGTGGTACTTCCGTCTTGACGGCCTTCGCTTTCTTGCTGCGTGCGCCGAAGTACATCTCGTCATCATCATCCTGTGCCATGAGTGCTACGGTCGGCAGGATGACTGCCATCATTGCTAAGATAAATGATTTTCGTGCCATAGTATTGTCGTTTTTGTGTTTGTCTGAGGCAAATATACTGCTTTTGCATGTATCGTGTACGGGTGTTTTCCTAAAACGGGTAGGAAAATTCCCTTTGTGTGTCTGGTGCTATAGGTTTTTGTGCAACAGGAGCATTGCCCATCCTTCGTCCACATGCCTTGCCTGGGGTGTGAAGCCGTGCTGAGCGGCATTGTGGATCAGGGTGTCGGCGTCTGTGTCGTAGAACCCGCTGAGGAGCATGTGACCGCCCGGACGGACGTGGGGGGCGAAGCGCGGCATGTCGGCGAGGAGTATGTTGAGGTTGATATTGGCAATTATCAGATCGGCCGGCCGTGACAGTATGGAGGAATCTCCCTGGCATACCCGGACATTGTCTATGTCGTTGAGGCGGAGGTTGTCCTGTGCGTTGCGTACGCTCCACTCGTCTATGTCGTAGGCTAAGATACCGGCGGCTCCCAGCCTGCTGCACATGATGGAGAGGATGCCTGTGCCCGTGCCTGCGTCGATGACGTGCTTGCCTGTCAGGTTCATCCCGAGCAACTGGCGCAGTATCATGCGTGTCGTCTGGTGGCTGCCTGTGCCGAATGCCTGGCGGGGATTGATAATGATGTCGTAGCGTGCCTGTGGCACGTCGGCATGCCGTGTGTCGTGTATGCAGACGAGGTTTTTGTCTGTGTCGTGGCTGTCGGTGAGTATGATTGGGCTGAAGCCTTCTTCCTCCCATCGTGTGTTCCAGTCTTCGTAGGCTGCGGGGGTGACGGTGTATGTTATATGTGTGCCCTGGAGGGGGAAGTCGGATATCACACCATCTACGGACTGCCGGCTGTATTGTGGCTGCTGTACCCACGCGTTGATGCCGTACGGAGTGTCCTCGAACGCCTCGAAACCGCAGTCGGCAAGCAGGGCGCCGAGAATGTCTGCCGCTATCTGGCTGAGTGGGGTTATGGTAAACTGCGCCTCGTAGTATTTCATGTTGATATATTGGGTGTTGCGCCTTGTGGGGTGAAGCATTTATTCAAACCTGATACTGTTGGCCGGCATTATCTTGCTTATGACGTAGCTGGGAAGTACTAGTACCAGGACGCATATCACGAACGTGGTTGCATTGACGATGAGTATCTGTGTCCATGGGAAGCTGACCGGCACGGCTGAGAGGTAGTAGTCGGCCGGGTTGAGACGGACTATCGAAGTGTATCTCTGCAGGCACAGGAGTGTAAGGGCTACGGCATTGCCTATGACTATCCCGCGGACGACTATCATGGCGCTGAGGTAGAGGAACAGGCGGCGCAGCTGGGCGTTGGTGGCCCCCATTGCCTTCATTATGCCGATAAACTGTGTACGCCCGAGTATGATGATAAGCAGGCCGCTGACCATGGTGACGCATGCCACGCATATCATAAGTATAAGGATGGCCGTGACATTGGTATCGAGCAGGGTGAGCCAGGAGAATATCTGTGGATACATTTCCCTGACGGTGGGGCTGGCGTAATACTGGCCATTGGGGTCTGTGAGCCTGAGGACGACGCGTCCCACCTGGACGGCGACGTCGTTAAGGTTGCGGTAGTCTGTGAGGATAATCTCGGCTCCGCTGTATGTGTCGGGTGGCAGGTGCGATATGCCTTGCACGCTGCGTACGTCAGCAAACACGAGGTTGTCGTCGAAGTCGCTCATATAGGTGTTGAATATGCCTGCGACTACATAGCGGCGTGCGCGAAGGTGGTCGGCAAAGAAATATGCATATACGCGGTCGCCGGTGTCGAGTTCAAGGGCGTCGGCCGTGCGCCTGGAGACGAGGATGCTGTCCGAGGGTGTCCGGCCCTCTCCGAACCGTGGTATGCGGCCGCTGACGATACTGTTGCGGATGAAGGTGAGGTCGTACTCGCGACCTACGCCACGGAGGACTGTGCCGCGAAATGCAGTGCCGGTCTTGAACATTCCGGTCTGCAGTGCGTATCGCTGCACGCGGACGACTCCGGGTATTGCACGGAGTTGGCGTACGAGGCTGTCGGTTATCTGTATGGGCTCTGATGTGGTACCGGTCATGCTCTTGGCGTTGATGACGTTGACATAACCGCCGAGGCTTGCCACCTTGCGCCGTACTTCCTGCTGGAAACCGAGGGCTATAGAGAGGCTCATGACCATGACCATGACGCCGATGGCGACTCCTGCCGTGGCGATACGTACGGCTGATACGGATATGCGGTCACCACCTGCGTGTCTGTATAGTCTTCTGGCTATGGATAGCATCCTGTGTATCTGTGTATGTGTTTTCTATTCCGTGCGGCCCGGATAGGCTTCCAGTGCCTTGCGCAGGACGAAGAGTGCGCGCACGAGGTCGTCCTTCTTGAGGACGTAGGCGAGTCGTACCTGGTTGTACCCTGCACCTGGCGTTGTGTAGAATCCTGCCGCCGGTGCCATCATTATGGTCTCGCCTTCGTACTGGAAGTCAGAGAGGCACCAGGCGCAGAACTTCTCGGCATCGTCCACCGGCAGCTTGGCTACGGTGTAGAATGCCCCCATGGGTATCGGGCTGTATACACCGGGGATACGGTTGAGGCCGTCTATGAGGCACTTGCGGCGCTCGACGTACTCGTCGTATACCTCGCGGCTGTATTCCTCGGGTTCGTCCAGCGATGCCTCGGCTGCTATCTGGCCGATAAGCGGCGGGGAGAGGCGTGCCTGGCAGAATTTCATGACGGCCTTGCGTACCTCGGTGTTCTTGGTTATGAGGGCACCGATACGTATGCCGCACTCGCTGTAGCGCTTTGAGACGGAGTCGATCAAGACGACATTGTTTTCAATTCCTTCCAGATGGCAGGCGCTGATGTATGGCGATCCGGTGTAGATGAACTCGCGGTATACCTCGTCACTGAACAGATAGAGGTCGTATTTCCTGACAAGGTCGCGTATCTGGTTCATCTCGCGCCGCGTATACAGGTAACCTGTGGGGTTGTTGGGGTTACAGATGAGGATGGCCCGGGTACGCTCGTTGATAAGCTCCTCGAACTTCTCTACCTTGGGCAAGGAGAATCCTTCCTCGATAGTGGTGGCTATCGTGCGGATGACTGCGCCTGCCGAAATGGCAAATGCCATGTAATTGGCATACGCAGGCTCGGGAACGATAATCTCGTCTCCGGGATTGAGGCATGCCAGGAAGGAGAAGAGGACGGCTTCGCTTCCGCCACTGGTGATGATGATATCGTCGGCGGTGAGGTTTATGTTGTAGGTTTCGTAATACCTGACGAGTTTCTTGCGATATGACAGGTAGCCCTGGGAGGGGCTGTATTCCAGGATCTTGCGGTCGATGTTGCGTATCGCATCCAGGGCTGCACGGGGGGTGGGCAGGTCGGGCTGTCCTATGTTGAGATGATAGACGTGGACTCCTCTTTCCTTGGCGGCAAATGCCAATGGTGCCAGTTTGCGAATTGGTGACTCGGGCATCTCGCGGCCCCTGACTGATATCTGTGGCATATACTAATATTGTTGTTTCGTGAAAAAATAGTATGCCCAGTATGTTCCGCCATACATGTCAAGGCATGTCTTGCGCTGCTGGCATGGGTCACTGGCGTTCTTGGACATAATCTGTAGGAAGTCGGTAATGGCGGTTGTTATCTCTTCGTCCTCGAGCACCTGTCCGACATTGACGTGCCTGCGTTGTGCCAATATATATGCTTCGCGGTAGTGGCGAGGCATGGTGTCGCTGACAGTGTAGAAGCGGGGAAGTTCGGTGACGAACTTGCCGAGTCTCCGGTCCAGTAGCAGGGAACAGAGGTAGTAGTCTGCAAGTGGCTGTATGTCTGGTGACGGATGTCTTGCCTGTGTGGTGTCGGCAATTGTCTGCAGGCGCTTCCCGACTGCTTTTTCCAGAAAACGCGAAGTCGCAATCCTTGCTCCTGGCATGACGGTGGCATGTATGTGCCTGGCTACCATGTGTGGAGCTTGGTAGAGACGGCTGGCCAGGGTGGTGTCGGGGACAAGGCTCTCGCTGCCTGTAAGTCCAGGCTGGGAGAAGAGTTCGTCGGCAAGACGGCCTTCGAGGCTGAGTGCAAGGGCGTGCATAGCGGTGATATTGCGGTTCTGCACGGTATTGTCGGTCGCGACATCCAGGGCTTCGTGTATATCTCCGTACCGCATGAGTCTCTCGACGTATAACTGGTCATGCAGTTCCCTGTCATGGTTTGATACTATCATGGAAAAGCATATCCCTATGCCGAGTATCAGTGCATTGCTGCCAAGGTAATGTGGCAGTGTATGGTGCTCTGCGTGATTTTCGCGTAATGTCAGCGTCACCAGGCACGTGGCTATGGATATGAGCATCATTAGGATTACCAGCACGACAGGCATATGTATGTCCGGCTCGTTTATGCCGTTCATCCTCATTCCAGTAAGCATTCCCAGTATCACGAAGGACGGCAGGGTGGCGACGGCCTTGAGGCGGATGGGGAACGAGAAGAAATGCAGGAGCAATACTGCCGGCAATGCCGACAGCAATGTGCCGAGTATGGATGAGATGATGATGGACTCGAGTGTCTCTCCTCCACTGGTGACATGGTGTGCCAATACTACGATGTCCCGCTGCACTATAATGTACATGTACAGCGAATAGGCTACAAAACACAACACGCAAGCTACCGTGAGGAAACTTGCGATTCGTTGTGTGCTATGGTAGTAGTACCTCAATCCTTGATCATTCTCAGGACGCATGCGCTACGTGCTGGTAGGTAGAGTTTCAACCATCCCTTGCCGTCGCGTGCCAATTCGCGATCATATATCGTCAGGTGACGCAGACTGTCGTCGTTGAAGCCTTTACCGCCGAACTTGACATCGTCTGTGTTGAGCAGGTACTGATACGTACCGGCCTTGACCATGAAGCCGTAGTCTGCATAGCTGCGGAAGGGGCTGAAGTTAAAGAAGAACAGCAGCTCGCCACGCTGGAATGCATATACCTGGTCTCCGTCGTTGTGCCATATCTCGGTCACATGGGTCTTGTGCATATCCTTCTCGCTCTTGATGACCTTGAGCATGTATCTGTCGAAATCTCCCAGATAGTGATAGCACAGTTCCTTGTTGTCGACAAGGTTCCACTGGCGACGTGCGTACTTGTAGCTCCAGCCGTTGCCCTCGCGCGGAAAGTCTATCCATTCGGGGTGACCGAACTCGTTACCCATAAAGTTGAGGTAGCCTCCGTTCATCGTACCGGCAGTGGCAAGGCGTATCATCTTGTGGAGTGCGATTCCGCGCTCGACGGTGTAATTCTCGTCTCCCTTCTTGAAGTGCCAATACATATCGGCATCTATAAGGCGGAAGATTATCGTCTTGTCTCCGACCAATGCCTGATCGTGGCTTTCGCAGTATGATATGGTCTTCTCGTCCGAGCGCCGGTTGGTCGTCTCCCACAGGATCGAGCTTGGTTTCCAGTCTTCGTCCTTGAGTTCCTTAATGACCTTTATCCAATAGTCCGGGATATTCATTGCCATGCGGTAGTTGAAACCATAGCCTCCGGCTTCGAACGTCGCGGCAAGGCCTGGCATTCCGCTTACTTCTTCGGCAATGGTGATGGCGTATCGGTTGTACTGGTGTATGAGGCTGTTGGCCAAGGTGAGATATACAATGGCATTGTCGTCCTGAGTGCCGTTGTAGTAGTCTCCGTATCCACAGAACGACTGTCCCAGTCCATGGCTGTAATAGAGCATGGATGTCACGCCGTCGAAACGGAATCCGTCGAAATGGTATTCGTCGAGCCAGAACTTGCAGTTGCTCAACAGGAAGTGGAGGACTTCGTTCTTGCCATAGTCGAAGCAAAGGCTGTCCCATGCAGGGTGTTCACGACGTTCTCCCTGGTAGAAGTACTGGAACGGGTCGCCGCAGAAATTGCCGAGGCCTTCCTGTTCGTTCTTGACTGCGTGTGAATGTACGATGTCCATTATCACAGCTATTCCCATCGAGTGTGCCTCGTCTATGAGGGCCCTGAGCTGCTCTGGTGTCCCGAAACGGCTGCTGGCGGCAAAGAACGAGCTTACGTGATAGCCGAAACTGCCATAGTAGGGATGCTCCTGAATGGCCATAATCTGGATACAGTTGTAGCCTGCGCGGTGTATGCGCGGCAGGACATTGACGCGAAACTCGTCATACGTTCCGACCTTCTCGGCATCTTGTGCCATTCCGATATGGCATTCGTATATAAGCAGCGGACTGGTGTTTGGTCTGAATCGGGATGTCTTCCAGACGTACTTCTCCTCCGGCTCCCAGACTTGTGCTGAGAAGATCTTGGTGTTCTCGTCCTGCACGACACGGCGCACCCATGCCGGAATACGTTCTCCCTGACCGCCTTCCCAGTGTACGCTAAGCTTGTAGAGGTCGCCATGCTTGAGTGCTTTCTCCGGAAGGACAAGTTCCCAGTTGCCGGTACCCTTGATGCGCTTGAGTGCATAGTGGCCGTCCTCCTTCCATCCGGTAAAATCTCCGATCAGGTAGATGGAGGTGGCGTTTGGCGCCCACTCACGCAGAACCCATGAGCCATTGTCCTGCCTGTGCAGGCCAAAGTACAGATAGCCGGAAGCAAACTCGCACAATGTCTGCGCACCGCCTTGTGTGAGTTCTGCAATCTTGTCTATAGCGGCCTGATGACGGCCGTTGATGGCTGTGGCATACTCGGCCAGATACTTGTCGTTTCGTATAAGCCGCAGCACGGGCGGCTCATTGACTGCAGCTTCCTTGGCGGCAGCACTCTTTGTGCTTGCCTTCCTGACCGATGTCTTTTTCCTCGCTGTTGTGGCCTTTTTTGTACTTCTGACTGTAGAGGCTCCTGACTTCCTTGTAGCCATAATATAATTAATTAGTTTACTTTACCACCTTGACGCCATGGTGAAACTCACCCTCAAAGCGTTGTCCGGTCTTGTCTTCGAGTATTCCATGGCCTTCCTTCAGGCCGTTCTTGAATCCGCCTTTGTATTTTGTTCCGTCGGCTTGACGCAAGATGCCATGCCCTTCCATGATTCCGTTTACCCATTCTCCGTCATAGACGTCACCGTTTGCCCACGTGTAGCGTCCCTTGCCGTGCCGTTTGTCCTGTTTCCAGAAGCCTTCGTACCTGGCGCCGTTCTTCCAAGTGAACTTGCCGTATCCGTCATGGTCTCCGTTAAGGAAATGACCTACATACTTGTCTCCGTTCCTATAGAAAAAGACTCCTTCGCCCGTACGCTGTCCCTTGACATAGGGGCCCTCGTACCTGTCGCCGTTGTGGTATGTATAGATGCCTAAGCCGTGTTGCAGGTCGTCCTGCCACGTGCCGTTGTATTTGTCTCCGCTGGAGTATACATAGATGCCCTTCCCGTGCTTCATGTTGGCATGCCACTGGCCACGGTAGCTTTCTCCGTTGCCCCAATCAAAGAGGCCTTCACCCTCCTTCATGTCCTGCTCCCACTCGCCGTCGTAGTATGCTCCGTTGGCATAGGTGTATCGACCCTTGCCGTGACGCTTGTCCTGATACCACAGGCCGACGTACTTGTCGCCGTTGTAGTAGAACATGGTTCCGTTGCCATGCTGGTAGTCGCGATACCACGCGCCTACATATCGGTTATTGTCGATGAAATAGTATGTGCCATGTCCGTGCTGCTGGTCCTGGTACCAGTCTCCGTCATACTTTTCTCCGTCTGCAAACTCGTAAGTCCCCTTGCCCTGGCGCTTGCCACGGTAGTATTCGCCTGTATGGCGGTCTCCGTTCTTGTAAGTAGTCGTACCTTTTCCGTGGGGTTTGCCCTTGACAAGCTCGCCCTGGTATATGCCGCCCTCAGCAAACTGATAGCTGCCGATGACTATTTCCTGTGCCTGGAGCGAGATTACCGCCAACATCACAGGAGCAAGGATCATCCCCAGACGCTTTATATTATGTTTGTAGGTTTTATACAAAATGTTTTTATTTAACTATGTTTATGTACAAAAATACGAATTATATTTCGTATGTGTGTCTTTTTAACGTATTTTTAACCTTTATATGCCTAAAAATAACAAATTTTGTCCCAACTATTCGGTCGCGGCAGTGTTGCTTCCTGACGTCTCCAACGGGTGTGCGGCGTCTACTGCTCCTACGGTCATGATTTCGGCAGATTCAGCATCGCCTGTCGTGTCTTCGTTCTCCGGGGCGTCACGATGATAGCGGTCTCCGGCCTTGGATGTCTTCAGTCCTTCTGGAATCTCGAAGTTCTCGTCAGGCCTGTATCCCAGCCTGGTATCTGCAAATACCTTTTTCAGGAAGTATGCACAGACGGGCAGGGCGGCGGCTGCGCCTTGGCCTATGGAGCCTGAGGCGAAATGAACGTCGCGCTCGTCTCCACCCACCCATGCTCCGAAACTGAGCCTCGGCGTGTATCCGACGAACCATCCGTCTGTATTGTCGTTGGTCGTCCCTGTCTTGCCTGCCATAGGGGCAGTAACTCCCATCCGCCGCATGCGCGAGCCTGTTCCGCCGTTGACAACGCCTTGCATCAGTATGACCATCTTCCACGCTGCATCGCTGCTGATTACGTGATGTATCTGTGGCTGGAAGCTGGCAATCACATGTCCGTCGCTGTCTTGGATCTTTGTAACGAAACGTGGGGCACGGCGCATACCCTGACGGGCAAATGCCGTATATGCGCTGACCATCTCAAGTACGCTGATCTCGCATGATCCCAGCGCGAGTGTCATCGTAGGCTTGATATTGTAGTTACGTATTCCGAATTCGTGTACGAGATCGACCAGCATGCCTGGATCCAACTGGCTCATGAGCCATGCCGAAACCCAGTTGTTGGAGCGTGCCAAGGCCCACTTCAGCGTCACCATCTGTCCATAGCAGGCACGGCTGCCGTTTCGCGGTGTCCAATATCCTCCTCCAGGCAGATGATAGGTTTGCTGCCAGTTAGGAGCCTTGTCGTCAGGACCGTAACCGTTGTCCATCGCCATTGCGTATAGATATGGCTTCATGGTCGAGCCTACCTGGCGGCGTCCCTGACCTGCCATATCATAACGGAAGTGGTTGTAGTCCAGTCCTCCTACGTATGCCTTGACGTCTCCGGTTTCACAATCCATGCATACAAAGCCTGAGTGCAGGAATCCCTTGTAGTATTTCAAACTGTCCAACGGGGTCATGACGGTGTCTACTTCTCCCCTGGGGGTATACACGCTCATCTCTACGGGAACGTTGAAACTCTCGTCAATCTCACTATCGCTGTATCCTGCCGACTTCATGGTTGCATAACGCTCGCTCTGCTTCTTGGCGCGTGCAATGTCGGCTGCGACTCTCTTGACGGAAAGGCCGCGGAAATACGGCTTGTTGGGGTTTGAGACCTGCTCACGGTTGAAAATAGGCTGCAGGTACTTTACTACGTGTTCGTACATGGCTTCCTCGGCATACTGTTGCATACGACTGTCCAAGGAACACGTAATCTTCAAACCGTCGGTATATAGGTTGTAGTGGTTTCCGTCCTTGTCTACATTCTTGTTACACCATCCGTATATTGGGTCTTGCTCCCATGCAATGGAATCCTCTATGTATTTATGCTTCTGCCAACCTGAATAGTCGTCGGGATCCGGTTTCCTGGCCATCAGTATCTGGCGAAGGTATTCCTTGACATAGCATCCGATGCCTGTATTATGCCCTACCCGACGGAAATTGAGAGACAACGGCTTTGCCTTGTACATCTCGGCTTCGGATTCCGTAAGATAGCCGACCTTGTGCATCTGGTCCAAGACTACATTCCTGCGCTCCTGGGCGCGCTCGGGGACCCGAACCGGGTTGAAGTATGACGGATTCTTGCACATGCCTACGAGCATCGCGCTCTCGTCAACCGTCAGCTCGTGCGGCTCCTTATTAAAATATGTACGGGATGCCGTCTTGATACCTACGGCATTGTGCAGGAAATCAAAGTAGTTGAGATACATGGTAATTATCTCCTGCTTTGTATAATAGCGTTCCAGCTTCACGGCAATAAGCCACTCGATAGGCTTTTGCAGGAGTCGCTGCATTGTGGTCGCTGCATGTTCGCTGTATAGCTGCTTGGCCAACTGCTGCGTTATGGTAGAGCCTCCACCTGCGCTCTTCATGCCCATGAATCCACGCTTGACAACTGCTCGCATCAGTGCGCGGAAGTCTATGCCAGAATGCTCGTAGAAACGCTCGTCTTCTGTTGCAACGAGCGCTTCGACCATGGCCGGTGCAATTGAGTCGTATTCGGTAAACAGGCGGTTTGTCGCTCCGTAGCTGTATGTTCCCATAAGCTTGCCGTCACTGGTAACTATCTGGCTGGCAAACTTGTCTACGGGATTGGACAGCGACTGCATATCAGGCATATAGCCGATGAGTCCCTCACTGACCATAAACATCAGGCATGCCACTCCTCCGATAATGGAAAGCAGCACAGTCCACATGGCTATGACAATCTTCTTCCTCATTGCGTATATGTTGTGTGTATATACTTACTTTATCTTCACCTCGCTGCGCGGAATGTCACGGTTGCAGTAGCAGCAGCGGAGTATCTCTCCGTCCTGGCCGATGGCACGGAAACGGGTCTTCATTGGCTCGTTGTTTGTAATACACTTGGGATTTGAGCATCTGACCGTGTCAACGAGCAGCTCCGGCATCACTACCGTACGTTTTTCCACGATTTTATAATCACGTATGATGCACAACGTGACATTGGGGGCGACAATGCTCAACTGGTTAAGTTCCTCGTCGGTAAAATACTTGTCGGCTACCTTGATGATACTCTTATGACCCATGTCTGCGCTCTTCAGGTTAAAACCTACGGTCACCGCGGTCTTCATCCTCTCAAGGTGCAGGAGATTAACGACATCAAACAACCTGTCGCTGGGAATATGGTCTATTACCGTGCCGTTTTCGATTGCGGCTACCAAAAGCTTGTCGTGCGCCATATCTTTTTCTTTCTATTTTCCATTCAATGCATTGTGTCTGCCATCACCTGGTCAAGACTGATTCCAAGTACATCGCAGATAAGTGCCTGACGTGCATACAGTCCGTTTCGCGCCTGCTGGAAATAGTATGCGAACGGTGTATCGTCTATAGAGTATTCTATCTCATTGACACGAGGCAACGGATGTAGGATCTTCATATTACTACGAGCCTTTCCAAGCATGTCGCATTTGAGCAGATAACGGTCTTTGACTCTCTCATACTCGTCCAGATCCACGAACCTTTCCTTCTGTACACGAGTCATATATAGGATATCTGCATCCTTTATGGTATCTGCATTGAAATCCTGGTGTTCCACGTAGCGTATCCCGTATTCATCGCAATATCGCTTATATATATCGGGCATTGCCAGCTCATCGGGTGCAATGAAATGGAACGTGGGATTAAAGTGCCGCATTGCCATAAGCAAGGAGTGTACGGTACGACCGTACTTCAGGTCTCCGACCATATATATGTTCAGACCATCCAGTCTGCCCTGCGTCTGATTGATGGTATACAAATCCAGCATGGTCTGTGAAGGATGCTGGTTTGCGCCGTCTCCTGCATTGACTATAGGCACGGGAGCAACTTCGCTTGCATATTGGGCAGCTCCTTCCAGATAGTGACGCATTACTATGACATCGGCATAGTTGCTGACCATCATAATCGTATCCTTGAGAGTTTCGCCCTTGGTGCCACTGGTGACCTTGGGGTCGGCAAAACCTATGACCCTGGCTCCCAACCTGTTGGCCGCTGTCTCAAAACTGAGCCGTGTACGTGTGCTGGGCTCAAAGAAAAGAGTGGCAACGACCTTGCCGTCAAGAAGACGACGGTTTGGATTCTGCTCAAATTCATGAGCCATGCGTATAAGATACTCGATTTTCTCTCTGGAATGGTTGGCCAGAGTCACAAGACTGCTATTCTGCATAATACGATTTGATGACATAAATTATGCGACGATTACCGAATACAAAGATACATTTTTTTGGTTCAAAAGCTTAAAACATGACTGCAATTATAAAATTAATAATGTGTTTTGCACAAAAAACATACAAAAAGGTATTAATATCAGCATAAATACATACCTTTGTCACCTACGGCAGAATAACTTTATCTACAGAATTTAATATGGACAACACCGTATTTGAACTTATCAAGGAAGAGCGTGCACGCCAGATGCGTGGTATCGAGCTCATAGCAAGTGAGAACTTTGTGTCGGACGAAGTAATGCAGGCAATGGGGTCTGTATTCACAAACAAATATGCCGAGGGCTATCCCGGCAAGCGATATTATGGCGGATGTCAGGTCGTGGACAAGGTTGAGCAACTTGCCATAGACCGAGTATGCCAGTTGTTTGATGCCGAATATGCCAACGTACAGCCACACTCAGGCGCCCAGGCCAATGCTGCTGTCTTTCTCGCCGTATTGAATCCCGGTGATACGTTCATGGGGCTCAACCTGGATCACGGAGGACACCTGAGTCATGGTTCTTCGGTCAATACTTCCGGCATTATCTACAAGCCTGTAGGGTACAACCTGAACAAGGAAACTGGGCGTGTAGACTATGACGAGATGGAGATGCTTGCGCTGAGGCACAAGCCAAAACTGATTATAGGAGGAGGCTCGGCTTACAGTCGCGAATGGGACTACAGGCGTATGCGCGAGATTGCTGACAAGACGGGTGCCCTGCTAATGATAGACATGGCACATCCCGCCGGACTCATTGCTGCCGGCTTGCTGGACAATCCGGTAAAATATGCACATATCGTAACATCCACCACGCACAAGACACTGCGCGGTCCGCGTGGCGGTATAATCCTGATGGGCAAGGACTTTGACAACCCGTGGGGCAAAAAAACTCCAAAGGGTGAAATCAAGAAGATGTCTGCCTTGCTGAACAGTGCCGTATTTCCAGGTATTCAGGGTGGTCCTCTGGAACACGTCATTGCTGCCAAGGCCGTTGCGTTTGGAGAATGCCTGAAGCCGGAATGGAAACAATATGCGCTGCAAGTGCAGAGAAATGCAAAGAAGCTTGCTGAAGAGCTTATCGCACGCGGTTTCTATATCGTAAGCGGCGGCACCGACAACCACTCGATGTTAGTAGACCTGCGCACAAAGTACCCTGACCTGACCGGCAAGGTTGCCGAGAAAGCTCTTGTCGCTGCTGACATTACGGCCAACAAGAACATGGTGCCTTTTGATTCACGCAGTGCTTTCCAGACATCAGGCATACGTCTGGGCACACCTGCCATAACTACACGTGGGGCTAAGGAGGACCTGATGAAACAGGTCGCCGAATTCATCGAGCGTGTACTGGACGACCCTGAAAACGATGCCAACATTGCCAAGGTTCGCAACGAGGTGAACGAGATCATGGCCGGCTATCCGCTATTTGCATGGTAGAAAGGCAGAGAATACAAATAAAAGAAATCCCCAACCTTTGCGGAGAGGCTGGGGATTTAATTTTGTATTGGTAAAGTATCTTAGAGCAGAGGATTAGTTCTTGAAGAAATCCTTGACGGCCTCGTTAGGGACCATCTGCTCATCGAAAGAGTAAGAACCGCTTGGGTTCTTAACCATCTTGATGACCTTTGTGTAAGAACGACCATCGGTCTTACCAGTCTGCAGTGTTGCGACAGTTTTTTTAGCCATAACTTAGTCTATTACTTGTGATTTAAATTTTGCCCAAAAAGGATTTCGTGATAAGCACAAGTGCTTACTTAATCTCCTTATGTACTGTCATTCTCTTCAGAATGGGGTTGTACTTCTTGAGCTCCAAACGCTCCGGAGTGTTCTTGCGGTTCTTCGTCGTAATGTAACGTGAAGTTCCGGGCAGACCACTCTCCTTCATCTCGGTGCACTCCAGGATAACCTGGACGCGATTGCCTTTAGCTTTCTTTGCCATGATTCTTCCTCCTGAAATTTTAACCGATTACACGAATGTTCTTCCAATCACAATAGCCCTTGGCCACAGCATTCTTCAATGCTGCATCCAGCCCTACCTTGTTGATGACGCGCAGACCGTTTGCACTGATATTCAGGCTAATCCAGCAGTCTTCCTCGACATAGTAGAACTTTTTGGTAAACAAGTTCACGTCAAAGGTACGCTTTGTGCGGCGCTTTGAGTGAGAGACATTGTTACCAACCATGGCTCTCTTTCCGGTAATTTGACAAATCTT
>DFKL01000088.1 GCA_002373535.1 Prevotellaceae bacterium UBA3646
ACGCATCGGCTGTGTCTCACCTATGCGGTAATAGCTGTTCGGAGCCTTCATCCAGTCGTTGTTGCGCAGTTTCTTGTCCACTTCGATATTTGCCTCGTCATCGTTTGGATCGTCGTCGGCATAGCCGAAGTTAGAGTCCAGCGTCGCACTTCCCAGATACCATTTCTCTCCGCCTCTGCGCAAGTCAAGTGGAATGCCGGCAGCTGGCAAGGCATTCTTGTCCGTGCCGAAATAGACCTGACACATGCCGCGCTGTACCGAACAGCTTGCACCAAACCGGATTTCGTACATACCATCCTTGGGCACGGGTGGCAGTTTCATGGTCAACTTGTACTGACCTATGACATTCAGCTCGTCACCCTGATAGTTGTGCCATGACGATGTCTTGGAATTACGTCCTGTAAGGTAATAGAACTTGGAATTTTCGCCGATCTCACAATCGTCGAAGTATGAGCTCCAGCCATTCTCGCCGGTCTCCCTGGGACTGAAATCCTTGGTCGTGGGGATACCTTTGCGCAGGTTGCGGTCATCATCGTTCTCGTTGCAGCGCATATCGTTTGTCATCAGTTCCTTGAAGAATGTCGTAACGTCGATACGCATACGCTCGCTTGCAAGATAGTTAGCAGTCTCCTCGTTGAAATAAAGACAGCCCGAAATAGGGTAGATGTAGGCATTGTATACCTTCTTTACGTCTGCCGTCTTGATTTCTATGCCAGGTGATACCGGAGCACCGTTCTCAGTATAGTCGCCATGACGTCCGTTGCTGAGAGTAGGTATGCGATTCAGCCACACTACGTTCTGGCGCCTGTCACCATATGTCCTGGAGGCTTCGTATGTCTTCAGGAGACGGCGCATGCCCATTGTCGTATAGTAGTCCATTACGGACGCTTTCTTTACCTTGTCGGTTATATTGTACCACAATTCGTTAAAGTGGATAACCAGCTTGTCGTTGGCAATACGTGCCGGCAACAGGTGGTATGTGACAAACTGGTTGAGGATGTTGCTGCTCTTCTTCAGGTCGTCAGCGTCAGTTCCTTCCGTGGCTCCTTCTGCCTTGTACAGACCGTTGTTCAATACATGGTTGTATACGGCTGCAACCACTTCATCCTGTGTGATGTCGTCGTCGATGACTATGCCTAATTGCTGTTCCCACCATTCATCAGGCTCGGCAAACAACGTAAAGCCTATGTAGCGACGAGTAGGCAGATATCCTGGCTTGCCTTCGGTGTTATGGTTGGGCAGATCCTTGATTGCCTGTGTCTGAATCTGGGTAAAGTAATATGTATCCTCGGTCTTGCTGAGCTCGTCTATCAAGCCACAGGCCTGAGCCAGGGCGGCATATACATAGTATCCTTTCTCTTTTTCCTCCAACACCTTCTCGAAGTATTGGCCCAGGCTTTCCGTACTGGGAGCTATTACCTGATGTACCTGATGTACACGTCCGTTGATTGCGTATACATCGTTGTTCTTGCCGTCAATGACAGCACCTTCTACGGTATATTTGCCGATTTCTTTCATCACGGCAGGGTCGGTTCCCTCTGGCCATGTGTAGTTCTCTGTCAGGGATACCTGTAGCTTGTTGTCAAGCATGTTGGGCAGGCCGATCATCTCGTTGCGCTCGGCGCGTTCGCCAAAATAGCTTGTCTGATACGCCGTGTTGTCATCGCCACCGTCGATGATTGAGTTTAGCACGACCTGCTCCTGTTTCTCCTTCAGGAGCTTCGGGTCAGCCAGGAACTCGGGAGCGTCCCATGATGGAACTGATATCTTCTTTTGCTTAACAAGTCCTTCAAGATATTCCTGGATGGCGTCGTTTGTAGGTGCAAAGCAGGTGTAGTTGCCGCGGGCAGACATCAACTGTGCTACGGTCGATGCCGACTGTTCGCTGATGGCCACCTTGTCCAGAAGCTTGAGATATTCCTTGTAGATGGTATCCTTTACTCCGTTTTCGTCTTCTTTCACCTGACTTTCCAGATAACTGAGAATCGTGTTCCCCTCGAATACGTAGCGTGAAGACTCATCGATATTCTCCGAGCAGTTCTGGAAGAGAACCGTAGCTGCCGTCAGAGGCAGAAGTAGAAACAACTTCTTGTACTTATTTGTTATTTTCATTGCTTAATCCTCCTCAATTATCTGTCATATTTAGATTTGTTCCAAATAGGATTCTGGGAAATCTTGTCTTGTGCATGGGCTGCACGATAAGCCTTGATTTCCATATAGTATATAGGACAATACAATCCCCACATGTTCACACAACGGTTACGAGCTGTCTCATATCCTGTAATGCCGTTCATGAACGTGTTGTACATCTTCACCATGCCCGGGTCCTCGTCCTTGGACGCATCGGACTCGTGCTTTACCGCACCTTCGTTGTTGCGCTCGGCCCAGCGGATCAGGTCAAACCAGCGCTTGCCTTCGCCCAAGAATTCAATCTTGCGCGTCTTCATTACGTTGGTAACCCAGTTGTCGGTATAGAAGTTGGTCTCGTAGCTCTTGAGCGGATCCCTGCTGAAGTCCTTTGACAGGTCATACTCTATCTCGCCGCCGTTCTGTACATCCACATACCAGCGCCTGTTGACCATGCGCAGGATTTTCTTGCACAGTTCCTCGTTGGTAGCCTTGTTCCATCCCAGTTCTCCCAGGCATGCGGCAGCTTCGGCTTCTATCAGTAATGCATCGCTCAAACGATATACAATCCAGTTGTTGTAGTCATCACTGCTTACACTCATCTCAATCTTGGCATCTGCCTTGCCGATATTTTCCGAGAAAACAGGTCTGGCATGCATCCATTTCAGACAGTACCAGTCCTGTGAGTTCTTTACACCATCTATGTTCTTCCATGCACTGAACCAGTGGCGCATGTCCTGACGGTTGTCTTCGCTGTACGAACTTACAAGATGTGCAGACTGGTTATATCCCCAGAACGAGTTGACTATGGTGTTCTTGCGGGCGTCTGTGCTGTTGAACTGGAGTTCAAAGAAACTCTCGTATGAGTTCTGGCTGCCAAATATATCATTATAGGCCTTCATCTGTACGTTGCCGTGATGCGCCTCGTCCACAGTATTCTTGAGCATAAAGTCAAGTCCGGTACTGCGTCCGAACGTAGGCGCGTTGACCCACGAGATATAACCGTCGCGGCTGGCCATCGGCGAACTCTTCAACTCCTCGTCAAACTGGTCTCCCAACTTGCAGATAGCCTTGTCGGCATATTCGATGGAAGAATTATAGAACGGGACCGGATCCTGCTTTGTCATAGATTCGTCCAATGCGGCGATGTCGGACTTCAGGACTTCGATTTCAACTCTGATTTCCTCCAGGCGTTTGTTGTATCTTTCTATCTTCTGTGCATCTTGTTGGTCCTCCGGTTTTGCCCGTTCTTCATCAAGGGCAGTCGTATATTTGTTGATGCTGTCGGTTTCGTTCTTTGTCAGTTTCGTCTCAAGTTTCGTCTTTGCACTCTTGACATCCTCGTATCCGGATTCTGTCATACTTGCACGCCATAGATACATGTCGGCCAACAGGCAGTTGATGGTGCCGTTCGTGATCAGTCCCTTTGTATCCTGGGTGTTGGTAAAGCGGTTGCGTGCCTGATTCTCTACGCTCTTGACGTCCTTGATGAGTTCGTCGATTATGGTCAGCGCAGGCATTTGTTGGAAGTACTCCACTTCTGTGTCGCTTGTCACGACTTTGGTCGTATATGGTACATTCTTGAATGCACGTACAAGGTAGAAATACGAGAGGGCACGCATGGTTATCATCTCAGCCTTCATCTGTTTCCACTCAGCCGCAGTGAACTGCTTGTCTTTTTCCAGGACGTCACTGCCATGTTGGAGTACCTTGTTACAGTAACCGATTACGGAATACATTCCGCTATAGTCGTAGATAGCCCAGGTAGTGTCAATGTCTGCCTGTATGATGTTCCTGTACAGGTTTCGGTTGCCCTGATCGCTGCTTATCACCGTATTCTGCCTGTAGGCATCGCTGCGCAGGTCACCCCATATAATCATTTTCTCTACCTGGGACGCCAGTTGCTTGTATGTGGCATAGCGTACACCTTCCAGGTCTCGCTTGTCTTCCCAGAATGTTTCCTCGGTAATCTTGTCCTGAGGATATACTGTCAGGTAGTCGTTGCATGAGGCCAGGGCGACTGACAACAAGACTGACAGGGAAGATGCTTTTATAATATTATTTTTTTTCATCGTATTCGAGTATTAGAAACCAAGGTTTACACTACATGTAAATGATCTTGAACGTGGAACTTTTGCATAGTCGATTGCCGGGTTGAAGCCGTTTGCGTTGACCTCGGGGTCGACACCTGTATATTTGCTGAAGCATGCAATGTTGTTGATTGATGCAGACAGTCCCAGAACCTTGATGCCGCACTTCTTCAGGAAGTTGATCTTCTTTGGCTCAAAATCATACTTGAACTGAATATACTGTATACGCAGATAGTCTCCGCTTTCTACGTACCTGTCACTTGGCAGTGAATTGTAGCTGTGTACGCCTGTACCATAATAGTTCATGGCACGCGGCATCTCAGTTATATCACCGTTTTTGCGCCAACGCCATGTCGTAGCGTACGATTGGTTGTTGTTGTCAGCCATGCTCTCGTATGTGGCACGTGCATTGTTTACGATCTTGCTGCCTACACGGAAGTTCAGACCTACGTTCATGCTGAACCTGCCATAGAACAGCGTAAAGCCGCCACCGCCGTAGAACTTAGGATTGGAGTTGCCGAGGTAAACCATGTCGTAGCGGTCTATCTGACCGTCCTTGTTGACGTCCTCGTAAATAGCGTCGCCACCGCTGAACTGGTAGCGTGTACCGCCGTCGTTGTTGTATACATAGTACATTGGCAGCGGGTTACCCTTCTGGTCAGTGAGCATGTTCCCGGCCTTGTCATAGGCGATAGGACAGGTATAGTTGCTCTCTCCTCGACGCTGTGCTGCTGCAGCCGTGTTGATGTCGTTGCCCCGGGCATCCTTACCTGTTGCAGTCCAGCCATTCTTGATCATGTCGTTAAACTCCAGGTAATTGCCTGCAGTCCTTGTCTCAGAGCCGTTTGTAAGGGTCTCGTTGTAGCCATAGCTTGTCCAGCTGCTCAGGTCATATCCATTGTGTTCGTAGTCATAGCGGTATACTCCCTTGTAATGCAGTCCGTAGATGGAGCCCAGCGCATTGCCTATCTGTACGCGTCTGTTCCATGCCTGGTTTGTCGGCTGCCAGTTCTCGGCTCCGTTTACAGACTCCAGATACAGGGCGTTCATCTCCTCGATTTCGTTGAAGTTCTGTGAGAAGTTTACGCGGGCCTTCATGCTGAATTTGCCTACCTTGGCAAACTTGGCGGTAGAAATGTTGAGCTCCCATCCTTTGTTGTACAACTGTCCGCCGTTTATCTTGGCCAGAGAAGAGAAGCCGTTGGCACTTGGGATACGGATGCCGCTTATCAGCAGGTCCTTGGTGCGCTTGCCATATATCTCGAGTTCTGCCGTAATCAGGTTGTCAAACAATCCCAGATTGAAACCGAGGTTCCAGATTGTACTTCTTTCCCATTTAATGCTCTGCAGGGAGAGGTTCTCTGGTACAATTACGTCGTGACCGTTGTATTTTCCTGACGAGCCATAGCGGTTATACTGGTTGTTGCTGCCGATGGCACTGTTTCCGTACATACCCCATGTAGGACGTATAGCCAGCATGGACAGCCATTTCTCAGACCACTTCATCCATTTCTCGTCTGATATGTTCCAACGTGCGGCAAAGTATGGGAAGGTTCCGTATTTGTTGCCAGCACCGAAATTAGTGCTTCCGTCAATACGTACGCTCACGTCCAAGTTGTATTTGGACTTGTACGAGTAATGAGCCTGGAAATAGAAACTTTGGCCGCGCCACGAGCCGTTTCCGGCACTTGCTCCGGTCAGCATGCCGTTAGAGGTCGGATCTGTAATTCCGTCGGGCAGGTTCCATTTTCCTACATATTGGCTGTTGCTGTTACCCGTAGACATCTCGAAACGAGCCAGGCCGCTCAGGCTGTGATCCTTGTTCTTGAATGCGCTGTAGAAACGCAGGTCATGACGTGTGGAGAACTGCAGAGACTTGTACTCGTTGTTTGAGACATAGTTTCGGTTGTTTGTCCCTAAGCCGCTGCCGTTGTCGCCGCCATATACCCATGGCATGTTAGTAAGGTAGGACGGTGTGAAAGACTCGTCACTGCTGTTGTATACATCCAGCTGTACGTCACCTACATAGTTCAGGCGCCACTGGTCGCTCTCTTTGCCCAGGAGCTTGTATTCAAGCGAGAATTGCGGATGCAGGTCGTAAGTCTTCTGGTTGGCCTCGCAATAGTTTGCATAGGCAATAGGGTTTCCGTTGCTGAACATGTCGCGTAGTTCCCACGAAGTATATTCACCATTGTTGTCAATACGTGTGGCAGAGCCCGAACCGATAGTCGCAGCGACGGGAAGCATGTTGAAATAGTTGTTTGTCTGTGCATAGACCTGATTCCCGAATTCATCAGTCTCACCGGTCTGCTGCCATTCGTAGATACTCATGTTCGGCATGGCCTTGTAAGCCTTTCCGTTGGCAGTGTTGGCAACGCTGTTGTTGTGACGCGTAGAGAATGTCAGAGGCATGTTTACGCTGAACTTTATACGGTCACTGATCCAGTAGTCGAGAGCCGTGGTCGTGCTGAATCGGTTGAAACTCTGGTTTATGTTGGTACCCTTGTTGGTGTCATATCCGGCACCGATGCGGAATGTCGCCTTCTCACCGCCGCCGGACAAGGTAACGTAGAAGTGATGTTCTGCGCCAAACTGCTGTACGGCGCCGATCCAGTCTGTGTTCTTGTTGAAGTTGTTGTAGATGTAGTCGTACTTGTTCTTTGGATATTCCAGTTCCGGAATTTCCGTGTCCCATCCATTCTTAGGATTGAACAGGGACTCCTTCATGTACATTGTATATTCGTCTCCGTTCAGCATCTTGTAGCCCCTCGGTTGCCATGTGCCGGTGAACTTGTAGTTGAACGTAACGCTGGTAGGACCTCTTTTACCACGTTTCAGCTTGATTTCAATTACGCCGTTGGAACCTTTTGCACCCCACTTGGCTGCAGCACCGTCCTTGAGTACCGTAATACTCTCGATGTCTTCGGGATTTACGTTCAGAAGTGTCGAGAACTGTTCCTCGTTGTCAAGGTTGCCGAAGTCCACGCCGTTCATTGCATCTTCGGGTAGCTCCTGGATATGGTCGTTTACGACAATCAGGGGCTGTCCGCTACCGGCGTTAAGAGTGGACGTACCACGCAGGCGCATGGTCGTACCTGCACCGGCGTTACCGGAGTTGGCGACAATGTCCAGACCGGCTATCTGTCCTTGCAGGGCCTCGTCTACGGAAGTAAATGCCAGACCGTCCAGTTCTGCCATGTCAAATTTCTGTACGGCACCGGAGAATTCACGTTCCGGAATGTCCAGTCCGGTAGTGGCAGCCATTTTCTTGGCCGTAATCTTGACCTCGGTTATCGTCTTGGTGTTGTCTTGAAGCGTAATCTTGAAGACAGTCTTGCCTGCCAGTGGAATTACGGCCGTCTTCAGACCGATATAGGATACTACCAGGTTGTTCTTCCTGTCCTTGATGGTCATCGTAAAATTACCGTTAAAGTCGGTGACACAGGCGCTGACGGTACGGTTGTTCTTGTCGACTTCCTTTACATTTGCGCCGACCACAACGTCGATGGCATCCGATACGGTACCGGAAATTCGCGTCTGTGCGTACGTGGGTAGTGCCGTCATTGCTACACCCACAAGCAGAAACATTCTTATTATCTTATTCATGGCGATTGTATTTATCGGATTTTGAATTTCTCAATGTAGTTGCGCATTTTGGCTTTTGTCGAGAAATCTGGCCTCTCTGGCATCAGGTAACCGTCAATCAGGTGGACGACGGCATAGTTGCTTCCGTCGACTGTGATGCCGTTTAGTGAAGTGGCTTTTCTTACAGCTTTGCTGCAACTGCGGTCACATGTCATTATGTTCTTTACGTCATGCATGGTACCATTGACCTCAACCTCGGACAAAGCCTCGTGGTATCCGGACTCTTTCTTGGTTGAGACGGACAGGATCTCGTTGCTTCGCTTTACGTATATCTTGGTGAAGGTGTTGTGCATGTTGTCAAAGCTGTTTGATATCATTTCGTATTGCCTGTCTGATTTGTCGGCAAAGACACTGTTGTCGGCAAAATGCAGGCGGACGAAGTTAGTCAGCCATACGATATTTGCCTGGAGTCGCAGGGAATCCTCTTCATGTATCAGGTTTCCATCTTCGTCTTTGTCACAGTTGTCGAAGTCTGCGATGATATCCTCCCATTTAGGGAACTTGTGCTTCGTACCCTTTGCGTCAATGAAGCTGTACTCGTATGCCTTGTCCATCGCCTCGTTTGTAGGAGCAAATACCGTATAGTTGTAGTTCTGCCAGAAACTTACGTTGAAGTCTACACCGTTCTGATCCGTAAATGTCGAGTATTTGGCAATAGCCGCATTCAGCTGTTTCAGCTGTGACGGGTTGTTGATGTCATACTGGCTTTCGTCTACCAGGCCTGATTTCTTGATTACCTCGTCAAGGTCAATGCCCGGATGGTCACACACTTCGTAGAACTTCTGGTAGGGATTGTTCTCTGCCGCACCTTCCGCTTCAGACTGTTGGCTTCCGCTGAAGCCGCGCGGAACATTGGACAGCACGCTCCATACCGATCGGGCAGCAGGAATCAGCGGCGCATTCAGTGTGAACGTATATCCGTTCTTGTAGTCACCGGATTCCGTAACCTTTGCGCTCAGTACACCCTGGCTGCAGGCATTCTGATCGGCTTCGCTGCGTGCATCGAGATTGAGCTCGCGCTCGTTCTCAAGTTGGAAACCTCCCTGTGCGGCAACAACCTTGCCGTTTTCGCGAATGACCTTGATGCCCATGCCGTTCTTTGACTTGTAGAATTCATCCTCTGAGTCGTTGATGTATGGAACCAGGCGTCCGTTGCTGGTATAGTAGTCTTTACCCAGTTCTTCATGCACGATGGTGTTGTTTTCCAGCATCAGACGCAGACGGTTTACGATCTCGGCCTGTGAGACCTGCTGCAGTGTCTGGTTATTGCCTATGGTGCCTGTGTTTACGTCGTAGTTTGCGAGTACGTACCATATATTCCCCATTTCGTCCTTCTGGGTTTTTGACGTTCCGTTGACAAATGGGAAATTGCCTTTCCCCGTATACAGCATACGCATTACGCGCGCATTTCCGTTTGAGGAGAAACTCATGGGGTCGTAATTGTACTTCAGTGCATTGTCCGAGGGAAGGAAGAATGTAAAGCAGCTCTTCATAGCCTTGAGGTAAGCATAGTAGTTGATGCCCATTATGGCATTTCCTCCCAGGTCCTTGTCCGAATATATCGACCAATACATGATCTTGTTGTCGGAAGCCTTCTTGATAAATGCTGGGGTCGCAACACAGTCAAAGTCCGTCGGAGTATATACATTATTCATTATATACACAGGTCCGTTGCATGCCAGCTGAACCTTATGTATGTTACCTCCGTCGGCTTCCATCCTTGTGTCGACTTCACTGAATATGTCCTCCTGGGAATCAGCCTCGCTCAGTTTGAGCATCTTAGACGGAACAGACTCGACAAAACTCTTGAACATACATTGGTTTATGATCTTGGCCATGTTCGTCAGAGGAATCTGGTCGATGTCGTCAAACAGTTTGTTCAGTCCCTCCTCGTCCAGTCCGTATTCGGTCGGGTTAAACGGATTCTTGGTGTATTCGTCTATCAGTACGCGGCCACCGCCGTCCTGGAAGTATTTGATCATCATCTTGTCGCTCGGAACGAAGATTGCACCCATGTCCTGTGTTACTTCCTTGCCGTATGGATGGTATGCGTTCCATCCCGGGTCGAACTTCAGTATTGCAAGACCGTCGTTGGCAAAGATATTACCCTTCCAGTCTTTGCGTATCTCACGGTTGTACGACTTGGTCGAGCCATACGAGCGTTCCGAATAATAGCGCTTTACATATAGGGTGTCCGTCTCCTTGAATTCGGGGTGTAGCAGACGATACTGCCTTGCCAGTTCCGTACTGTGGAACGGTACGGAGAACCTCTCAAGTATATGGCTGAACACGTTGGTCTCTCCGTTTGTGCGGATTACCTCTGCCATGTTTGCCAGCGGAACCAGTGGCTTGGCGGTGAATTCGAGATAGCCGTTCTGGCACACGATGTCTGCGCTGTCAAGCTTTGCGTCATATACGTGGACGTCACCGGTAGAGCGCGTCTCTCCGTTCATCAGTATACGGAAGTCGTTGTCCGTAATCTGGTTCCTGGACATGTACTCGTTGGTAAAATGCATCATCATTGACTGAGAACTGTCCTGCGACATGAGAATCTTGCTCTCAGGCGTGTACATCTCGCCGTTTCTGATTCTGGACCACTGGTCTGCTTCCGGGTAGTTGCTTTCTCCTATAGGCTGTTTCTGCTTTTCCTCAGACCACCTTGTCTTGAACAGGTCCGAAACGGCCAACAGCGCAATCGTGTCTGTCGGAGCTGCCTTGGTCGTATGGCGAAGAGTCTCGCCGCGTGTCGGATTGGTTCCGGTGCTGCTTGCCAGGTTTTCCATGACAATCGCATTAGGCAGCATGCTGGTGTTCAGCAGAAGCAGTTTTTGTGCTTTTGACAGATTCTCGTAACATGTTGCATTATGCCAAGGATTTGCAGCGGGCAGTTTTGCATTGTTCTCGAAAAATGCCTTCCAGGCATCATCGTTTGCGGCAAAGACGGTCCGGGAACCTGTCCGGGAGAGGATCTCCACAAGTTCGGGTGTCTCCCCCTCGTGCAATCCGGAGTTTAGTTCCGGATCTGCGATTAGTTTGAGGTAGTACTCATAGTCTTTGCTGTTTACGAGAGTCTCGTAGATGCTTTCGTTTAGGTACGAGGGCTTGGCCTCATCCAAGTGATAGTCATCACTACATCCTGCGAAAGTCCCGCCAAGAGCCAGTAGGCATACAATACCACTTGCATGCTTGCTCCATTTGCATAAACGGTTTCTCATACGCATAGTTTTAATTTATTTTGTTTTTTGTTTTTCTCAAATTTGGTTTAGGGAACATGCTCCCTTTTTTATGCGTGTCTTTACGCACTTTGTGTAAACAAATTTAAGTATTTTTCAACTAATGACACAAAGAGCATTAACACAAACATCTCCCGTTTAAGAGAAATTAACAAAAAAAACACAAAACAAAGGTTAACATGAATTAAAGGAACTGCAATGTGGATGTGTCATAAGGACACTTTATTATCGCACTCTGACACTTTGTCGTCAATATTATCCTGTATTATTCACAGTCGCTATAATAAAAGCAAGGCATTATGCTCCCCCCAAAACCGCGCTGATTACAAAAAACGATACAACGGCTCTCTCCATATCTCGGAGAACTACACGGCTTCGTATCTGTAAGTTGTTAGAAATCAGGCTATAGGTACCATATTACCACTATATCACATGCTAATCACATGCCGATCGCTACCCTGACAAATTCCCGGCCGCCTTCAGAAAAATATTTACGGTTTGTGAAGAACTAAGACTCCTTGCCCCTCCCAAAAAATCCCCTGACATGTATTATTGCGACAGAGAATAATACAGGCTATACTTCTGGTACGTCCTCGTTCTTCGTCGCAGGGATGTCCTGGACCGGCAGGGCCTCGCCGGCAGGAATAGGGTCCTGTTCAGTTTCCGTCGAGTCAGTGGTCAGCGTGTCCCTGACCTCTGTGGTGTCAGGTACCACGATGTCCTCGTCATATCCTGTCGTTCCGTCAAACCGTTTTTTGTATTTTGAGAAGGCAGGGTCGGACAGGACTTTCTCAATGAATTCTCCAAAAATGGGCAGTGCCGTTCTGCTTCCCTGTCCCAGTTTGCCACTACGGAAATGTATACATCTGTATTCACCTCCTACCCATGCTCCGCCTACCAGCTTTGGCGATATTCCTACGAACCATGCATCGGAATGGTTGTTGCTCGTTCCAGTCTTGCCTCCGAATTCCGTACTGCCGGCAAATCTGTGTATCCATGCCCACAGCGAGCTGATAGTCCCTCCTTCACCTTTCAGTCCGGCCTGTAGCATGACCTTCATCTTGTCAGCAGATTCTGCCGGTATTGCCTGCTCGTTTTTCAGAGCAGACTCGTAGATTATGTTCCCGTTACGGTCTTCTATCCTCGATATCATGATCGGCATGTTGTATCTGCCGTCGTCTGCAACGGTACAATACGAGTTCACCAGTTCCATCAGAGTGACGTCGTTGCTGCCCAAAGTGAGGGAAGGCGTCTCGTTGAGCGGACTTTCTATTCCCATGCGGTGTGCCGTCTCGGCAATGTTGTGTATTCCTACCTTCATTCCCGTCTTTACGGCAATCGTATTGATGCTCTTTGCAAATGCGCTCTTGAATGTGTGTGTCCTGTTGGTGTATACGCCGTCTGCGTTGTGCGGAGCCCATACGGTAGGTTTCCCGTCTGCATCTGTGTCTGGGTATGATACGTAGCTATCCGTTTCGGTGCTGCCTGGACTCATCCCCTGATTCATGGCTTCAGTATAGACAAAAAGCTTGAAGGTAGATCCTGCCTGACGCCTGGATGTAACCTTGTCATATTTCCAGGAACCGAAGTCAACGTCTCCGACCCATGCCTTTACTTCTCTCGAATCAGGTTCCATTGCAATGAAGGCGCAGTGCATGAACCTTACCATATGGCGTATGGAATCCATCGTACTCATGGTCTTCTCGACATTACCTCCATACGAGAATACACTGACCTTATGTGGTCTGTTCAGGTCGGCTTTTATGCTGTCTTCGTTGTCAAGATATTTCTCAGACAGATATTTGTATCTCGCCGTCCTCTTCGCAATGTCCGTGATAAAATTCTCTATTTCCCTTCCGTTTTCGTCTATCCATGGCGCAGTGTTGCCCCAGTGATGGTCAAAATTCTGTTGGATGCGTCTCATCTGGTTCACGCAGGCCTCTTCTGCATACTTCTGCATTCGGGAATCTATGGTAGTGTGGATTTTCAGCCCGTCGGCATAGATGTCCAGTTTCGTGTCTTTGTCGCATCCTGAAATCTCTCCCATCTCACACAGCCTGTCAATATATGACTTCAGGGACTGTCTGAAATACGGGGCAATTCCGTAGTCTTGCTCATCCTGCTCCTGCTCCTGGATGGTAAGCGGAGTCCCTTGCAGGCTGTCCAGTTGCTGCTGTGATGCAGGTGCTCCGTCAATTGTGATTGCGTTATGGTCAAAGGCATTCTGCAGGACGATATTGCGGCGCTCCAGGCTTCTTTCCGGATTCAGGATAGGGTTGTACGTACTTGTCGCCTTTAGCAGTCCTACGAGTGTCGCAGCCTGCTCCCATGTGATTTTGTCAGGTGTTGTGTCAAAGTATTTTCTGGCTGCTGTCTTTATACCGAAAGCTGCGCTCCCGAAGTCTACGGTATTGAAATACATTGTCAAGATTTCTTTCTTGTCATAGACCATTTCCAGTTTGGTCGCGACGATCCACTCCTTTGCTTTCACGACAATCATTTTCAGGCCCGGAATCCTGCCTGACAGGCCAGTGCTGTATTGAGTCCTCACGCGGAACAGGTTCTTGGCCAGTTGCTGGGTGATTGTGCTTGCTCCGCGTGCACGGCCTCTGGTCATGTCCTTTACCGCAGCCAGCAGTCCTGTGTAGTCTATTCCGTGATGCCGGTAGAACCGTTCATCCTCGGTACTTATCAGAGTCTTTATCAACTTGGGCGATATTTCTTCGTATGTTACCGGAGTGCGCAGCTCGTTATAGTATTTACCCATCAGCACTCCGTCAGCACTATATACCTCGCTCGCTTCGTTGACAGGTGGATTCATAATGTCAGAGAAACCTGGCGAACGCCCGAACAGCCATAGGAAGTTGTTGTCTACTGCAAGCATGAAGATCAGGAATGCGACAATAGCCGTTGTCGTCCAGACGGCAATCTTCTTGTACCATGGGCCGGAGTATAGCCTGTGTATGTTTTTACGGATAGAAGTCCGGTATGTACTCAGCGGTTTCATAGTTATGTTATATATTCTCGCTAATTAGTGTCCAGATGTTCTCTGTTTCGTCAGGATGGAACCAATGCACGTCCTTGTCATGCATGAACCATGTCATTTGCTTCTTTGCATACACGCGTGTGTTCTTTTTTAACCTTTCGGTAGCCTTATTCAAATCCCATTCACCGTCTATTACCTTGAACATCTCCTTGTATCCTACGGTGTTCAAGGCATTCAGCCCACGTCTCTGGTACAGCGAAGCCGCTTCATCCAGCAGACCTGCCTCTATCATTTTGTCTACCCTGGCGTTGATTCTTGCAAATAGCTCGTCACGGGGCCTCTCCAGGCCTATCTTCAGTATGCGGAAGGCTCTGTCTGCAGAGCGTGCGGTCGTGTCGTTGCTTCGCAGGGTGTTACGGGTCAGGAAACTGGAATATGGCTTCCCTGTGGAATAGCATACCTCCAATGCGTGTACGACTCTTTTTGCATTCTTGCGGTCAACCGTCTCGTAATGGACGGGATCCAATAGCCTCAGTTCTTCCAGCAAAGCGTCAAGGCCTTCGCTTTCCAGTCTTTTCCTTAGGGAGTCGCGCACCTCATCGTCAACCTTCGGGATGTCGTCTATGCCGTTGCATACGGCGTCTATATACATCATACTGCCTCCGGACAGCAACAATGCGTCGTGCTTGCGGAAAAGCTCCGACGTCAAGGCAAGTACATCCTGCTCATACATCGCAGCGCTGTAATATTCTTCGAGTGCCAGCTTTCCTACGAAATAGTGCTTCACGCGACTCAGTTGTTCCTTGTCAGGTGAGGCCGTCCCGATACACATGCCATTGTATATCTGGCGCGAATCACAGTTCAGCACAGGACACTTCATCCTTTCTGCCAGCAGGAGAGTAAGCTCCGTCTTGCCTACGGCCGTAGGTCCCAGTATGACGACCAGCAGTGGCTTCATGTTATACAGTTCGTCGTTGCAGGATGACATTACCTGATGAAACCGCGTTTGCTGGTGCGTATGAAGTCCAGGATATAGGCAATTTCAGGACTGTCGGGCTGCTCGTTCTCGACACGTTCGAGCAAGTCTTTCAACAACCCGGTTCCCTGCAGGATAGTCTGGTACGCCTTGTGGATGGAATCAATCGTGTCCCTCTCAAATCCACGACGGCGCAGACCCACTGTATTCAGTCCGCAGAACGATGCGGGGTCACGGGCGATAAGTGAATATGGCAGGATGTCCTGAGCCGTACGTGTGCCGCCGCCTACCATGCAATGACTGCCGATACGGCAGAACTGGTGTACCAGGACGTTTGCCGACAGGATAGCCATGTCGTCTACGACCACCTCTCCGGCAAGTTTTGTGCCGTTTCCTATGATGCAACTGCTGCCGATAATACAGTCATGGGCTATGTGAACGCCTTCCATCAGAAGGTTCCTGCTTCCTACCATGGTCTTGTTCTTGGCTGCAGTTCCACGGTTTACCGTGACATTCTCGCGGATGGTGTTTTCGTCGCCTATTTCTGCCGTCGTTTCCTCACCGGCGAACTTCAGGTCCTGGGGTACGGCACCTATAACGGCACCGGGAAATATAGTGTTTCCTTTTCCTATACGGGCTCCGTACAGGACCGTGACGTTGTTCATCAGTTTGTTGCCGTCGCCGATGACGACGTTCCTGTCAATAAAGCAGAATGGACCAATCTCACAGTTTGCTCCGATTCTTGCCTCTGGATGTATGTAGGCTAATGGACTGATCATTTATGTGTGTGTTTTATTGGTTGGTATTGTCCTATGTCTGTATCTCAGGTCAGTAATGTCCTAAGCTTGCGTGCAAACAAGTTGTTTATCGTATGTCCTGGTTTTGTCGCTACGACGTGTCCCTTGATGGGCATTCCTACCAAGGACAGGTCTCCTATCAGGTCGAGTAGCTTATGCCGTGCAGGCTCGTTCTCCCAGACTAGGGGCTTGTACTGCATATAGCCCAGTTCCGTGGCATCGTAGTGTCCTGTGCCTGTCAGCCTGCACAACTTGTCCATGTTCTCCTGTGATGTCTCGGTCTCATATATCACGATTGCATTCTCCAGGTCGCCTCCCTTGATGAGTCCAAGCTCCAGCAGAGGCTCTATGTCCCGTACAAAGACAAATGTGCGTGCACTGCCTATTTCGCGTGCAAAGTCTTTCATGTTGCTCAGGCTGGCAGTCTGCATCGGCAGTAACTCGCTGTTGAAGTCGATGGTGACCGTGAGACGGAAGTCCTTTGCCGGCAGGATAGATACGGCGGAACCGGTCTCTTCGTCGCGCACTTCCAATGGAACTTTGACCTCAAGGCACTTCTTTTCCATGTCCTGTTCCGTCAGGCCTACCTTGCGCAGGTTGGTGACATATGGTTCTGCGCTACCGTCCAGAATCGGGAATTCCGGACCGTCGACCTCAATCAATACATTGTCAGCACCGGCAGCATACAATGCGCTCAGCGCATGTTCCACGGTGCTGCAGCGAAAACTCTCGTTTCCTAATACGGTTCCGCGGGTAGTGTCAATTACGTTTTCGGCCGTTGCATCCAATACGGGCCTCCCGTCCAGGTCTGTACGGCAGATCTTATAGCCGTGTCCGGCCGGGGCAGGAAGGAATGTAACGGTCATCTCCAATCCGGTGTGCAGACCTTTCCCGTGGAGCGAGAACCCCTTTGACAGTGTCAGTTGTTTCATCTGTGTTTGCTGTTTCTGCCAGATATTTAGATATCAGTCATGCTGTTTCTTCAGTTCTTTCAACTCCTTTTTCAAGGAGTCGATTTCCTTTTTCATATTGTTGAATTCGTTCCATATCTCAGGCAGCTGCTTGATTACGGCCTGAGCCTTCCACCACCTGCGTGGTTCTATTGCAGGAGAGCCCATCAGTTGCAGTCCTGGCTTCTTTACCGTGTTGGGAATGCCGGATTGTGCACCGGCCATGGTGTTGTCGGCAATAGTACACTGCCCGGCTATGCCTACCTGACCGCCAAACATACACCATTCACCAACCTTGGTAGTCCCGGCAATACCTACCTGTGCAGACATCACTGTGTGAGCACCTATTTCGTTGTTGTGGCCAATCTGTACGAGGTTGTCCAGCTTGACATCCTGGCCAATCACCGTAGCCCCCATCATTGCACGGTCGATACAGGTGTTGGCACCTATTTCCACATCGTCCTCGACTACGACCGTTCCAATCTGTGGAATTTTGTCATATCCGGTCTTGTCTGCGTTTGGCTGGAAACCGAATCCGTCTGCTCCGATTACGCAACCGGCATGCAGTATGCAGCGTTCCCCGATCTTGCAGTCATGGTATACGACGGCATTGCTGTATATTTCAGTGCCTTTACCCACCTTTGTATTGCTGCCGACAGTCACGTGCGGGTGCAGGATACATCCGTCTCCGATTTCGACACCCTCGGCAATGGCCGCAAATGGACCTATATAGCAATCCTTCCCGATTTTTGCCGTCGGGTCGATAAAAGCCAGGTCGCTTATACCCTTGCGTCTTGGTTTCATGCTCTCGTATGCCTGCATCAGTTTTGCAACAGCCAGGCGGGCATCTGCCACCTGGATCAATGTGGTCTGGATCTCCTGCTTAGGCACGAAGTCGTTATTTACCAGGACTATACTGCTCTGTGTTATGTATATATAATCCTCGTATTTGTCGTTGTATAGGAAACTGATGCATCCTGGGCGGCCTTCCTCTATCTTGGCGAAATTATCAACCTTTGTCTCTGGATTGCCCACGATCGTGCCTCCGACGAGGCCTGCTATCATTCTTGCACTGAATTCCATTGGTTTTGCGTTCATTTGTCGTTACATGCGAATCTTGCCAATTCGTCAGCCATCTGCTTCTGCATCTCCCTGGCCTTTTCTCCGGCAGCAGCTGCAAAATGCTCTGTGTCGTCTGCATATATGATGGAACGGCTGTTGTTCACTATCAGGCAACATTCATTGGTCATACCATATTTGCATACCTCTTCGAGACTGCCTCCCTGGGCGCCGATGCCGGGTACCAGCAGAAAATGTCTGGGTACTATTTTCCTGATTTTCTCGAAAGCCTTGCCTTGGGTAGCACCCACTACATACATCATTTTCTCCTTGTCGGCCCACTCCTGGCTCTTGCGCAGGACGCGCTCGTACATAGGCATCACTTCTGTGTCAGGCCCCTCGCCTTCAGTATCTCGTGTCCGCAGAAGCTGGAAGTCATGGTTGCCCTTGTTGCTCGTCAATGCCAGCAAGATCACCCAATGCCTCTTTCCTTCGTCTGCTTCCGTCAGGAATGGCGTTACGCTGTCCTCTCCCATATATGGCGCTACGGTCACTGCATCAAGATTATACTCGTCGAAGAATGTGCGGGCATACATGGCACTTGTGTTACCGATGTCGCCACGTTTGGCATCTGCAATTATAAACTGGTCGGGATAGTGTTCCTGTATATACCTGACCGTCTTTTCGAAAGCAATGATACCCTTTACGCCTGATGCCTCATAGAATGCCAGGTTGGGTTTGTACGCGATACAATATTGTGCCGTTGCATCGATGATGGCCTTGTTGAA
>DFKL01000077.1 GCA_002373535.1 Prevotellaceae bacterium UBA3646
ATGACATCTCACAGTCAATCTGGGTAAACTCAGGTTGACGGTCGGCTCGTAAATCCTCGTCCCGGAAGCACTTGCAGATCTGGAAATAGCGATCCAGACCGGCCACCATGCATAACTGTTTCAATGTTTGTGGTGATTGGGGCAATGCATAGAATTGACCAGGGTTCATCCTGCTGGGTACGACGAAGTCACGGGCACCTTCTGGAGTAGAATTTACTAGTATGGGAGTTTCAATCTCCAGGAATCCCTGCTCGTCCAAATATCGGCGAACTTCAAAAGCAAACTTATGGCGAAGTTCAAGGTTCTTGCGAACGACCGTACGTCGTAAGTCCAAATAACGATATTTCATGCGAATGTCATCACCACCATCACTATTCTCCTCAATGGTAAAGGGTGGTGTTAATGATTCGTTGACAATATTGATGGCGTGAACTATTATTTCGATTTCTCCTGTCGGCAGATTCTTGTTCTTGGAATATCGCTCCGCCACTATGCCTGTTGCCTGAACGACAAACTCGCGCCCCAATTTCTGCGCAGTCTGTTTAAGCTCTTCGGGAGCGTCTTCATTGAAAGCCAACTGGGTAATACCATATCGGTCACGTAAGTCTACAAAAGTTAAAGCCCCCAGATTGTGTACACTCTGTACCCATCCGGCAAGAGTTACCTCTTCACCAATGTTGGCAAGACGTAGCTCGCCACAAGTTTTATTTCTGTACATATCTAATTAAATTTTATTTCATCATTATGGAATAGAAAAAGGGAACAACTTTTGTTGTAAGTCATTCCCTTTTTGTACGCCCTCAGGGGCTCGAACCCTGGACCCATTGATTAAGAGTCAATTGCTCTACCAACTGAGCTAAGGACGCATAATCTTTATTTTTGCGAGTGCAAAGGTAATGGCTTTTTCCGGCTTTACCAAATATTTAAATCAAAAAGTTCATATTTTCAGCAGTATTTAACATTTGTTTACTAAATAATATCTATCAAATCACTTGGCATCTTGCGTTTCAGTACGTCAACATTGAAGTCAAGACCTGCAATCAGACCATATTCCCGCAATATGCTTTCATATGTTTTGCGTGCCAATTCAGGATGGTTGTTCTCCTCTGACAGGTGGCAAAGCCAGATCTGCTTAAGTGCAGGTGATGCATATTCTGCAACTAATTGTGCGCTTTCCTTGTTGGATAAGTGGCCTTTGTCTCCTTTGATTCGTCCTTTCAGGTAAGCGGGATACGGTCCCATCATCAGCATGTCCTCGTCATAGTTGGCTTCAAGTACAAGATAATTTGCTTCGCCTATTTGCTGTCGTATGCTTTCGGTGGCATGCCCGGCATCAGTAATGATACAGAATACAATATCATCAGCTTCTATCCGGTATCCGACACAATCGCTACTGTCATGTGGTACGTCAAACGGGGTTATGCACATGTCACCTAATTTGACTGTATGTGTCTTGTGTATTATCTGTTGGTGTGTGGATGGAAGCTTAGAGGTCAGGCAGTAATTACGGTTAATGCCTATATGTACAGCCTCCGTTGCATATATTTGTATGTCGTAGTCGTTTGCCAGGTGACCTACAGCCTTGATGTGGTCAGCATGGTCGTGAGTAATAAATACGGCATTTAAATCTTCTATACGAATATCTTTTTCCTTCAGCATCCGTTTCAGATGCTTTATGCCTATCCCGGCATCAATCAGGATTTGGGTATCTTCCGTAGCTAAATAATAGCAATTCCCGCTACTCCCGCTGCCTAAAGACATAAATTTCATCATAATTGTGCCGAGGATATATATAGGTACAAATTAATCGATAGCAGTGCGTGAATAGTATATCTGCAAGCGAATCGGATTTTCATTCTTGATGCCATTGCCTTTGACCAGACGGGCACTGGAAACACTGAGGTCGTGGTTGACACTCGTTGTCTTGCCGGAACTGGTATCTGTAGTAGACTCTACAGGAACCAGACAGAATTTGTTCCAATTCGCATTCCGCTCCAACATATTCCATTTTTTCCACATATAGTGTATACTCAAACTGCCGCTTTTGCAATAGTCAGTCTCTGCAGACATTTCACTAAGACTGCTTATGCCGGCAGTCTCTGTTGACATCGGTATTGACTCAATAGGAAACATGTCACCATGCCATGAAGTCCGCCAGTTACTCACTTCTTCCTGAAAGACTTTCTGGTTGTCGCTGTTTTTTAGCCATTCTTCAACTTGAGTTTCCAGTTGTCCTATTCTCAGATTGTCTGGCAGTATGCCTTTCTGTTGCAGAACCTGTCCCATATGCCAACGGTTAATGGCACGGTCACGTTCGCTGCGGCATGTACTAAACAATTGGCTTATGTTGGAGAATGAATAGCAGTTGTAGGTTTTGTCAAACGTAGTGACATAGCTGGTCTCATTATTGGGAACGTGGTTCTCCCTGAAGAATCTATATAGATGGTCTTTGCGTACCATAAGTATTTTCTGTGTAATCGGAAGATTTGTTCCTGTTTGATCGCGATTATATCGAGGGATAACGAACCGTGCGTTGTTGACACTGTCATTTTCGTGCTTCCCGAAATATATCTCGTCAATAGGGAACTCCACTTCTGTACATATACCAGCAGGAGTCTTTAGCCATGTCGTATCCTCCATATTGATCATTTCTGTAATATTGGAGTGATTGAAACGACATGTTTGAATCACCTCGTTTGTGCCGGCAAACACTGTGTTTGATACGACGTTTTTCACGCGTGCCTCATTGCTGTTCCATGTATTGACGTTAAAACACAGGTATAATTTGTGGACAAACAGCGAAACGAGGCAGCCTTTGCCATTGGTGACTTTGATTATGTATCCAGGGAAGACGTTATGAATAAAATGATATGAGTCGTCAAAGTTCTTGTTCACATGCTGGTCTGCACTTTTTCCCTTGTTGTCTTCAAGGTATTTCCAGTAGGCATCCATTATTGCATTGCCCTGTTCGTTTGGTATGGGAATACGTAGACTGCTGTAGGTGTCGGTCTGGTTGTCCGGATTGCTGCCATGGGCACGATCCCATGCCGTGAGAACGTGAGTCGTCAAGGGTGTCTCCCTATATTCCGGATCAATATATTTCGTTAAGTCAGTATCTGCATAGTATATGCTGTCTTCGCTCAGGGGCTTAGTCTTGTCTACGGGGTATACTGACACTTTCAGAGGAGTGCTGGCATCGCCGATGTATTCGTCGAAGTTAAGTTGCAGCAGCACGCTGTCGCAGACGGGATTGCCGAATATGTCACGTGACGTGATCGAATCTTTTTTAGGGAAATACTCGACGCCTTCCACAATGCCGAACTGCACAGCAACGTCTGCGGTAACCAAACCATGTGTCTCGGGATCAAAGATACTGCCAAGATATGACTTCTGGCTTTTGGCAATAACACTGTCCAAACGCATGCTTTTTGTTACAACTCCCCAAATCGTTGCAGTGCTTGTTTCAATATTCTCGTTGGGAGGGTAGAAACCAATGTTGCCGGTATCTTCCGTACATGCCGTAACAAGACATAGGAGTACGAATGCAATTGAATAATATTTCTTCATCTGAAACAGTCAAATTTCTTTGTCAGAAGATGAAATCGTCATCTTCCTCTTCTTTCTTGGGGCGTTTCCTTACGGCTTCGTCCCACAAATTGTCATATATCTCTGTCGGATTCTTTGCAAGATCCTCCTTGTCTATGACCACAACAGGCTTGCCCATTTCCTTGGCCATACGCAGGAAACGCTCGTTCTCGCTTGTTAGTACGATACCATCGGCCATAAACATGCCAATGCGGTTCATATCATCCAAAGTTTCCAGTTTGCCCAATGGAGCAAGTGCTTCCAGACATGCCTCTCTATAAGCGACTATGTTTTTCAAGTTACGAGGCATGGGTTGGTCAAGAGCCGGTGTGGTGCAGGGGGTAAATATGATTTGGCTTTCACGGAAACATGGTTCGTCGTAATAGGCCATTTTAAGCAGGTAGGGTGCCAAAGCTCCCATCCATCCAGTACAATGCACAATTTCAGGCGTCCAGCGCAGTTTCTTCATCGTCTCAATGGTTCCACGGCAAAAGAACATACTGCGTTCAACATTGTCACGATAGAATTTTCCGTCCTTGTCGCGTAAAATAAGTTTCCCGCGCATGAAATCGTCATTGTCGATGAAATACACCTGCATATGTGCGGCAGGAATGCTGGCAACTTTGATAATCAACTGGTGATCAGAGCCGTCAATGATAAGGTTTGCTCCAGATAGGCGTATTACTTCATGCAGCATGTTGCGGCGTTCGTTTATGGATCCCCATTTAGGGGTGAATGTACGCGCTTCGCGACCTGTCTCCTGAACGGCAGGAATAAGATTGCGAAACATGGTAGACAGCTCGCCTTCGGATACATATGGCTCAAGTTCCTGAGCAATGTAGAGTATTTTTTTTGCCTTTTCCATTTAGTGTAAATAGCACTTCTCAATGACAAAGTTACACATTTTTTCCGACATTATTACACCGTGCCGTATTCTATTAACAGAATTTTTATATAAAAGTATGTTTTTGCACAAAAAAGTTTCATCGTTTGTGTATAATTGTGTTTCTTTGCATAAAATTACAGTATTTGGATATATAGAATAATGCAAATAGTTAATACAATATCCCAACTTCAGAATATACTTTTGCAGTCAAAAAACGAGGGGAAGAAGGTCGGGCTCGTTCCCACTATGGGAGCTTTGCATGACGGGCATGCTTCGCTTGTCAGGCGCAGTGTAACGGACAATGACGTGACCGTAGTAAGTATCTTTTTAAACCCGACGCAGTTCAATGACCCTAAGGACTTGGAACGTTATCCGCGCACCTTGGATTGTGACTGCAAGATTCTTGCACAATGCGGGGCACAGATAGTTTTTGCCCCAAGCGTGGCAGAGATGTACCCGACTCCGGATACACGTTCGTTCAGCTATCCGCCTACCGATACGGTCATGGAAGGAGCAAGACGACCAGGGCACTTCAATGGCGTATGTCAGATTGTAAGCAAACTCTTCCAGATAGTAAATCCGGACAGGGCATATTTCGGTGAGAAGGATTTCCAGCAGATTGCAGTTATCCGCCGTATGGTCGCAGACCTTGGGTTCTCTGTTGACATAGTTCCTTGTCCTGTCGTTCGCGAAGAAAGCGGTTTGGCAATGAGTAGCCGCAATACACTCCTTTCAGCAGACGAAAAGGCCATAGCTCCAAACATCTTTCGCATATTAAAGGAGAGCAAGACGCTGGGGATGTCACTCAAGGATACAGAGAGTTGGGTCGTCAGTCAGATAAATGCAATTGACGGTCTGGACGTAGAATACTACAGTATAGTAGACGGCAAGACACTGGCAGAATTGCAGGAGTGGACTGATTCCGACGACATTGTAGGGTGTATCACCGTCTACTGCGGCAAGACACCGATACGTTTAATAGATCACATCAGATACAAATGACAGTTGAAGTTCTGAAAAGCAAGCTGCACAATGTGCAAGTCACAGAGGCTAATCTCAATTATATAGGCAGCATCACTATTGATGAGGATCTTATGGATGCAGCCAATATTATAGCAGGTGAGAGGGTTTATATTGTCAACAACAACAACGGTGAGCGTTTAGACACCTACGTAATAAAGGGCGAGCGCGGCAGCCGTTGTATATGTCTGAACGGTGCTGCCGCCCGTAAGGTTCAGGTAGGTGACACCGTTATTATAATGTCCTACGCACAAATGGACTTTGAAGAAGCAAAAGAATTCACCCCCGTTGTCGTATTCCCTGAAAACAATCAAATAAAATAGACAATTATGAAAATTTCACGCATTGAGCATTTGGGTATTGCCGTACAGAGTATCGCAGACGTACTTCCTTATTATACAGACGTACTGGGTCTGGAGTTCTATAAGGAAGAAGTAGTAGAGGACCAGAAAGTAAAGACAGCTTTCCTCAGAGTCGGAGAGGTTAAGATAGAGCTTCTTGAGCCGACGAGTCCAGACAGCACTATACAGAAGTTCCTGGATAATGGCGGTCGTGGTGTACATCATGTTGCATTCAAGGTAGAAGACGGGGTGGCAAAAGCCTTGTCAGAGTGTGACCAGCATGGCATTCGCCTTATTGACAAGGCTCCGCGAGGAGGTGCAGACGGTTTGAAGATTGCCTTCCTGCATCCGAAGAGTACATATGGAATACTGACAGAGCTTTGCGAGGAATAAAGTCGGCACAGTCTAATTATTCCATCAATAAAAGATTTACAGACAGAATATGCATCCTGAAGGTATTTTCATAGCTTTCAGGATGCATATTCCGTAAATAAATTCCTGATATACAAAATCCAAAGGATATATGAAGGAAGTCAATGCAGTTATTTTTGATTTAGGTGGAGTATTGCTTAATCTGGACTTGTCTCATAGCAAGACTAAGATGGACGTTTTGGGATTGCCGGACGGATTGGCATATGGCAATATATTTGAGCAATATCAGTTGGGAAATATCAGCACGGACAGATTCTTCTCATATCTTCAGTCCCTATGTGACAAAGGGACGGAAAGACAGGAAATCATAGATGCATGGAATTCGTGTCTTTCGGACATGCCCGAATACAAATTGCAATACGTCCTGCAACTGCGTAAGCGGGGAATAAAGACATATTTGCTGAGCAATACGAACGAGGCACACTGGAATCACATCAGGACAAATATATTCCCACGTCCTGCAGAAGACTATTTTGATGCCATATACCTGTCGCAGGAACTTCACCTGGCAAAGCCGGACAAGGCTATATACGAGGCCGTCCTGTCGCATATAGGCCTGCAGGCAGACGAATGCCTTTTCCTGGATGATACAGAGGAAAACATAGAAGCGGCATCAAGCTTGGGTATAAGGACATACAGGACTCCGGTCAGATACGACTGGCGCAATGATGTCTCAGGCATCATCTGTTGTTAAGGATAATCAGGGCCGCAATGGTTCCTGGAATCCATCCGCAACAGGTGAGCAAAGTCGTGATGACGACAGATCCACATCCCTGGTCAATAACGGCCAAAGGTGGAAATATAATACATAGTAATACTCGCAGGCAACCCATTCCTATAAACTGTGTCTAATGTTTTTTCTTACCAAATGATTTCTTTAGCTCGTCAAATGTTGCAAAGCGTCTGACGGTAGGGTGATCCGTAGCAGCCTTGCCCGTGACAAGTATTATGGGCAATATCCCGGCTTGTACGTTTGCATTGGGGTCTATGGCAATACAATCGTAGCCATAATAGTATTTGACGAAGCATGTCCGGACGACATAGTCCGGGCTGAGAATGTCCTTGTTGATAGGGTGGTTGATGTCGCAACCGATATCTTGGACAGAACGTAGCTGATATCCTGGTCCCAGTTTCCTCCTGACATCCTCCATCTCTTCCTGATTGTCTGTAAGCAATACCATAACGTGTGCGTTTGTCTTGCTTTCCTTGATCTTCATCATGTCGAACCCTTCACCCCATACTCCAGACACATTGCCCATCGTTACAAATGCATACGGGTCTATGCTCTTTATCATGCGGAAGACAAGGAGGCGCTCCCTGCGGCTTACCACACATATTATGACGCGTCGCTCACTGTGGGTATAGACCCCCTCACCGTTAAGTATCGTCACCCCCATGCCGTTACGTATTAGCGTATCGGCTATCTGATTAGGGTTGCGCGAATATATCTTGAACTCGACGGACTGGTTGTTACGTCCCAGCCAATAGTCAATCGTACCCGTTGCCAATACTAGCAGCACGTATCCGAAGACGACTCGTTGTATGTCGTGGAATACCAGGTAGCAGCTGGATATGATGATTATGTCGACAATCATAATCACCTTGCCGATAGACATGTTACGGTATTTGTTGACTATCGCGGCAATTATGTCTGTTCCTCCCGTGCTGCCACCTGCAAGAAAGCACAATGCAAGGCCACTGCCGGTGCCTATGGCCGCAATTATACATGCCATGAACAACTCGTCTCCAAACAATAGTGGCTTGTCGACGATTTCATAGATACGCTGTGCAGCCCAAATGGCAAACGTAAGCGAGAATGTGGCATAGATGGTCTTGATGCAGAAACGCCAGCCAAGTTCAATAACGGCCGCTCCCAGAAGAGCAATGTTGATGATGAGATAGGTGTTCTGCACCTCAAAGCCGGTGGCGTAGAACACCAGTGTGCCGATACCAGCCACGCCGCCAGACGTCAGCTTGTACGGCAAGATACAGAATGCAAGTGTTATTGCATATAGGCATACACCAAGTGTAATTGTGAGGTAATCAAGAATGACGGCAGTATATTTACTCTTCATTACGATGAGTTGTTTGGTGTTTATAATTCAGGCTATAGGCGGAAGAATCTGCTGAATGCCCTGATGCAATATTCATGATCCTTCATGGAACCTGTCTCACGGATGCTGTGCATGGCAAGAATAGGATT
>DFKL01000165.1 GCA_002373535.1 Prevotellaceae bacterium UBA3646
ATATTCCACGTACACCACCACGCTGTAATGTCGGAGGAGCGTATGCGCCAAGCCTTGTATCCGAATCCACAAGGCAACTATTTCTGCTTTGTGTTCGACGAAGAAGTTTCCATCAAGCCGGATGTCAATCTGGCAAAAATTCTGGCCGAATATCGTCTTGATACGGAAAGCGAATACTCGGAAGGTGCTCCGATTGTCGTCACGGGAGAGAAACTGATGGAATATCAAATATAGTTCATGTCCTATATGACTGACAGACTCTCTCCCCCACAACGTCACGCAAACATGGCCGCCATCCACGGCAAGGACACGAAGCCGGAGATTATGGTTCGCCGTTGGCTGTGGGGACATGGTTTCCGCTACCGGCTCAACCATCCGCGATTACCTGGCAGACCGGATGTCGTACTCAGGAAATACAGGACATGCATCTTTGTCAACGGATGCTTTTGGCATGGGCACATGGTTGACTCCCAGCCAGGGAAAGGCGTGGGAGGAACAGCAGGTCCGGCAGAGACAGGCTCAGGTGGGATAGAGAGTTCTTCATGCTGCAAGATTCCTAAGACCAACAGGGACTTCTGGGTAGGTAAGATAATGCGCAACCGTGAGCGTGATGCCAGGGTACAGCAGGAACTTTCCTCAATGGGCTGGCACTCCATTACAGTATGGGAGTGTCAGTTGAAGCCGGCTGTCCGTGAAGAGACCCTGGAATCACTCGCCCTCACCCTATACAGGATATTCCTCCGGGATCACAGAGCCAAAGGCAATTGTAAACGCCGCAGGAAACTGTCTACATGATAAAGGCGGAATCCCATTTCTGAATTTATCATGCCGTGATTGCCGGACGGAATCTTTCCTATTAAGCCTGTCGTGTTGGATATAGTGCTTTTATGAGCAGTCATAGTAAATCTTTTTCATGCGTTCAGAGTCCCTTCGGTTGTAATGCTTTTTCAGGGATGCATGACTTGTGCCGATAAATATTTTCGATGTGGTTTTTGTGGGTTTGTGCATTCTATTTCGTATCTTTGTGTGGTAATTGTTATTTAGATATTGTTGCAATGGACAGGGTTTTGGTTACGGGAGCCAGTGGTTTCATCGGGAGTTATATCGTCAGCCAGGGGCTGGAACTGGGGTATGAGGTATGGGCCGCAGTGCGCAAATCGAGCTCGCGTGCATACCTGAAGGACGAGCGTATAAAGTTCGTCGAACTGAGTCTGGACAGCGAGGAGCGTCTGGTCCAGGAGTTGCAGGCCACTGGAGTGAGGTTCGACTACGTGGTACATGCCGCAGGGGCGACTAAATGCCTGAGGGAGAGTGACTTCTACAGAACCAACACAGAGGGGACGAAGAACTTGGTGAATGCACTGGTAAGGGCGGACATGGTGCCGAAGAGGTTTGTGTTCGTAAGTTCGCTTAGCGTGTTTGGCGCGGTGCGCGAGGAGCCGGTGCGCAGACGACGTAAGGGATACGGTACTGGCGATACTATCGCGGAGGATGAATCTATATACAGCCCGATTCTTCTGACGGATTCCCCGCGGCCTAATACGGCGTACGGTCGGAGCAAGCTGGCTGCGGAGGAATTCCTGCGTGGGCTGGATGTAGGGAAGTTCCCGTATGTGATTTTGCGTCCGACTGGAGTGTACGGACCCCGGGAGAAGGATTATTTTGTGATGGCTAAAAGCATCGCAGGGCATACGGATTTTGCCGTGGGGTACAGTCCGCAGGAGATAACGTTTGTGTACGTGATGGACGTGGTGCAGGCTGTCTACAGGAGTATGACTGCCGAGGCAGCCGTGGGCAAGGCTTATTTTCTGAGTGACGGCAGAGTGTACAACTCAAGGAGGTTCAGCGACCTGCTGCAGCGTGAGCTTGGTAATCCGTGGGTGCTGCACGTGAGGGCTCCGTTATGGTTTTTGCGAGTGATTTGCTGGTGCGGCAATATGTGGATGCGTATGACGGGTAGGCTTACGGTGCTGAACAATGACAAGTTCAACATCCTGTCCCAGCGTAACTGGCGTTGTGACATCGGGCCTGCAAGGCATGATCTGGGCTTTGTGCCCGAGTGGTCGCTCGAGGATGGCGTCAGGTCCGCCGTGCGATGGTACAGGGAGAACGGATGGCTATAGGATTCGGCGCGGGAAGCCATGCCGCTTAGGGATTTTTGGGGGGTATTATGAAAAAAGAGAGGGAATGCCCTTGAAGTGAACCCCGAAAGTTTTTGTCTGACTTTCGGGGTTCACTTTACACCTGGGCGCTCCCTATTGTGCCCTGTGGTTTGTGTCCTGCCTCTTGGCTATACCAGGCGACGTATGATGTCCTCGCGGTCACCGGGTAGGTAGTCGATGACAGGAATCTCTATCATTGTGTAGGCTCCGGGCTGCTGCTTGACGCTGGCACGGGCTGCGTTTACAAGCACCTGTGCAGTGAGGGCAGGGTTGTTTATCTTCATGTTGAACTCGAACAACTGGTTGTGCGTGGTACCGCTGACACCTTTGCGTACGAGGTTGACTCCGTGCCCCACGTCGTTTAGCGCGTCGACGCTGTCTACGGCAAAGACATGAGTCTCGTCGCTGGCAAAGTAAGGATCGGCCTTGATGTCTGCCGTGACTTGGTCAAGGTCTGCACCGTCCTGGAGCTCGACATATACCATGCGGCGGTGTATGCCTTGCCCTACCGGTATGGTCAGTGAGAGAGCGTCGCGTACGCCAGCCTTGGACTTGACGCATACGCTGTGGCCCATGCTGCGGCCGGGGCCGAAGTTTGTGTATGTGATGCCTTTTGGGGCGAGAGATTCGATGAGCGTGCGTACGACCGAGTCTGAACCCGGATCCCATCCGGCCGAGATTATGCTTACACGGCCGGCCTGCTTGGCAGCAGCGTCCAGTGTGCGGCGTAGCTCTGCTATCTGTGTGTGAATGTCGAAGCTGTCTACGGTGTTTATGCCCAGTTTTAGGCACTGTAGCGCGTATTCCTGGACCGAGCGTGTGGGAGTAGCGAGGATGGCAACGTCTACGTGGCCGAGTTCCTGGATGTTGCTGACTACATTGTAGTCTGCGAGCTGTGCCGGCTTGTCCTTGGCTCCGGCACGGCGTACTACGCCTGCGATTTGCATGTCCGGGGCAGCCTGTAGGGCCTGCAGGGTGTACTGGCCGATGTTGCCATAACCTACGATGGCGACTGAAATCTTGTTCATTTTGATTGCTTTTTGTTGTTATTGGGTGCAAATGTATGACATTTTGCTCAAAAATACAAGCATTTTGCTAAAATTCTGTTATCGGCCGTGTGGTTTACAGATGCCGTGTACGGGGAATTTTTGTATTGTAAATATTTGTAATGTTTACTATTATATAGTATATTTGTACCCGAAATACAGGGGGGATTCTCCTATTGGCATTGATTTGTCTATGCTTACTATGTCTTTGTTTTAATGTAATATATAGAATTTATGGAATTTAAGAATCTTGAGTTGGATTTCAAGGGTAGTACTTGGAAACATGAGATTGACGTGCGCGATTTCATTCAGCACAACTATGAGCCGTATGCCGGTGACGAGTCGTTCCTTGAGGGACCTGCTGACAGCACAAACAAGCTTTGGGCCAAGCTGACGGAGATGTTCAAGGTCGAGCGTGAGAAGGGCGTCTATGATGCTGAGACTAAGCTGCCTCAGAGCATCGATACCTACGGCCCTGGATATATCGACAAGGACCTCGAGACTATTGTCGGTATACAGACCGACGTGCCTCTGAAGCGTGGCATCTTCCCCAAGGGCGGCATCCGTATGGTGGAATCAGCGCTGAAGGCATACGGGTACGAGCTGGATCCTGCTACTAAGATGATCTTCACCAAGTACCGCAAGACTCACAACGAGGGCGTGTTTGCTGCATACAACGATGATATCAAGGCAGCACGTCATGCACATATCATCACGGGTCTTCCTGATGCCTATGCGCGTGGCCGCATAATCGGCGACTACCGTCGTGTGGCACTGTACGGAACGGCCAACCTGATTGAGGAGAAGAAACGTTTCCACAAGCGTATCGACATCCAGGAGTTCACTGAGGAAATAGTTCGTTGCCGTGAGGAGATTACGGATCAGATCAACGCCCTGAGGGAATTTGAGCGCATGTGCGCCGGATATGGCTTTGACGTGACTCGTCCGGCACGTAATGCAAAGGAGGCCATACAGTGGACGTACTTTGCCTATCTGGGAGCCGTTAAGGACCAGGATGGCGCCGCAATGTCCATCGGCCGTATCTCCTCATTCCTGGATTGCTATATCCAGCGAGACCTGAAGAGAGGCGTCATCACCGAGGCACAGGCCCAGGAAATGATTGACCACATGGTGATGAAGCTGCGCATCGTCAGGTTCCTGCGTACTCCCGAGTATAACGATATCTTCTCCGGCGACCCGATCTGGGCAACCTGCTCTATTGCAGGTATGGGTATCGACGGACGCAACATGGTTACTAAGACAGACTATCGCATCCTGCACACGTTGTACAACATGGGCCCGTCGCCAGAGCCCAATATTACCATATTGTGGTCGGCCCGCCTGCCCGAGGCATTCAAGCGCTATTGTGCCAAGGTGTCGATGGATACGAGTGCTGTGCAGTACGAGAATGACGACCTGATGCGTCCTGAGCTGGGTGACGACTATGGTATTGCATGCTGCGTGTCACCGATGAAGATAGGCAAGCAGATGCAGTTCTTCGGTGCGCGTGCCAACCTGGCCAAGTGTATGCTCTATGCTATCAACGGCGGTCGTGACGAGATGCACGG
>DFKL01000102.1 GCA_002373535.1 Prevotellaceae bacterium UBA3646
CAGAAGGGCGAGGCCCATGTGCCGACGGTCGTGTTGAAGAAAATATCTGATTTGAGGTCTTCGCGCACGAATCGTTCCAGACGGATTATGCCCTCGGCATTCTCGTTGCCGCTGTCGCCGTCGTCTGGACCTGTCGAGCTGAACTGGGCACTGATTCCGTCGAACTTGAAGAACTGGAAGCTCTGCCGTCCGTCGGGCTTGACGCCCTGATTGTTAACGAGGTTGGTGGCTGCTGCCTTGAATACATCGTAGTATGCCTTGTTTCCAAGTACCATGCCGCCCTTGCCGTTCCAATAGCTGCGACGGTAGTTGCCGCTCTGGCCGTAACCGCCTACCGGACCAAGCCAGGCTCCTACTCCGGCACCCATCTTGGCTGCCTCGGCACTCATGTCGCGCATCTCGTTGGGGAAACCGCTGTGGAATTTCCACTCTCCGTATGTATCCCATCCGTCGTCTATCACGAAACTGTTGGGGCCTACGCCATAGGGTTTGTACAGACGCTCGTACCACTGCTTCTCGACATCTACGACCTGGGAAGACTGCATGTTGGTGGACTCGCTGCCGGGTGCGGCGTTGTTGCGGTTGATATTAAGCTCGTACCAGCTGATATAGACAGGATTGGGACGCCATGGCACGGCGCGCTCACGCTCGCTGTATGCGAGGAACGAACGTCGTTTCTGGTTCTTGCTGTAGCTTGCATCTGCACTGTTGGCATCCTGTGCTACCAGGCCTACTACTGCACTTATCTTCCAGTTCTCGCCGTCCTGAAGCGTAGTGTTACGGCTCCACCGTCCCTTGATGCCTACCACTCCGGTTGTTATGACGATTCCTTCCTTGGGAGTGTAGACCTTGACGTCCAGCTTGCTGCTTGCATCGATCGTCTCACTCCTGCCGTCTACCATGAGTCGTATGGTGTAGGTTCCGTCGTTGGGTGCTATGATGCTGTATACATTGTTGCTGTGCTTGCCGCCTGTGTAACCGAAGTGGTAGTCACTGGCAGAGATGTCGGATGTGGAAGTCGTGTATATATCAACGCCTCCTATGTTGAGCCTGTGGTTGCCACTGGTATATGTGAGCGTGACTACGAGTTTCTGTCCTTTCTTCAGTTCCACGCCTGACTTCAGGTACTGGTATATTGCGTCGGGTTCCTGTCCCGTGGTCTCCTTGATACGTGCAGGGACCTCGCTGTCGGTCATGTCTTTCCATGCCGTAGAGGACAGTGCTGTCTCGGGCAGGGTCGAGGTAAGGGTATACAAGTCCTCGTCGCCTGTGGCGTCTCCTACGGTATTGTAGGCCGTGGGGTGCTCCAGTCCTGCGAAGATCTTGTCGGACATCAGTACTGCGCCCCTGGTGTTTCCCACTACAGCCGGAGCCGAGCCGGCTGCATTGGTGTCAACATTGTAGATCATCGGAATGACGTTGTACATCTTGACGTCGCCACTGGCCCTTAATTCCATCTCGGTGCGGATGTAGTGGCTGCCGTCACGCAGGACGGCTCTCCAGGTTATGCTCAGCTTGGACGCGCCATAGCCGTATTCGTATTCTGCAACCAGGGCCTTGCCTGCAAAATGCCCGGAGCCGCTTGTGGACGAGGCGTCGGCCTCAAGGTCCGTGAACTGCAGGGACTTGTACTGCATAGAGCTGGCTGGAATCACCGTCCCACTGCCGAGGCTGACGGTGAAGATCTCCGTTCCGGCTACCAGATCCATGGATTTTGAACCGGCAAAGAAGAGTCGGTTGTCCTGTGCCAGGAAGGATGCTGCAAGGACATTGTTGTACAGCGTCATCACCTCTCCGTCCACGGCTGTCCTGGCTGTGCCTACGGCTTCCTGCTGCGTGGGATATACCTGTGCCAGGCTGTAGGTTCCTGTGCCATACTTGGAGAGGATGGTCTGCAGATTGGACGGCAATACTGGGGTCACGGGGTCGACGGGGTCGATATTTACGATTTCCTGTATCTCCCAGCGGCTGCCTGCATCTGCACTGCCCGACTCTGTCCACAGTCCCAGCCTGGTGCTTCCGTCCAGCGGGTTGCTGCTGATGCCCTGATACCAGTTGAGGTAAATGGGTGCTACGGAACCGCCACTGGTGTATGGCTGTATCTGGTACAGACCGGAGGAGTATTCAGTCACCTTGAAGTTCCTGGCATTGGTCTGTGTAGTATTGGTCACGAAAGTGACCTGCGGAGAATACGAGGTACTGAGGGTATAGCCAAGCCACTTGTTCTCTGTCGTGCTATAGATTTTGTAGGCTCCGTCCACACCGTCTACTGCAAAGAATGCAAACTTGCCGATATTTGCCTCGGTCTGGGTAGGTGCGGTCTTGCCGTTACAATAGTAGCCGTTGCCGCTTCTGATTGTGTACACGTGTTCGGGACTGGTCACGTCCGTCGAAACGACAATCCCTGCCCACGAGTTGCTCCACAGCCCTGTGAGGACTGCCAGAATCTCAAATAAGTAAAAACGCCTTTTCATGCCTTTATAGTTTGTCTGGTTATTTTTTCTTGCAATATTTACTCAGCACGAAGACCTTTGTCTCGCACGGTCCGAGGGTGCCTGCTTCCAGAGTATCGCGGATCTGTCGCTCAGTCTTGCCCCAAACATCGCGGCAGAGGTATCTGGTACCTGGCTTCATATACATGTCAACCAAGTTCATCGCGGGCACATACAGCGGTGACGTGGAACGGTTAGTGACTGACACGGCACGGCGGTCTCCCGTCAGATCCTTTACATAGACGTCATATCCTGACTCTGAATAATTGACAGTTCCTGTCGACAGGGACTCCATATATTCTGCCTGCTGACCGAGGGCATCTTGATTGACTGCAATAATCTCGCTGTCGGTCATGGTCTCGACGTCAGCCTGAGTAATTAGCGTATCTGGCATAGCAACGCCAGTGTCTGCCTCGCAACAGGGTGTCTCGCGCAAGTCACATGTCAGTGACAAGGGGCTGGCAAGCATGCACCACAGGGACATCTGCGTACGTGCCTGGGCATCGGTAAGACCGTCTATCCTGCCACCATTGGACGTGTGATTCCTGGTATTGTTGCTGGGGCCACCCATACCATGCAGGCCGATGCACATCATATCAAGATCGTTGAAGCGGTTCACTCCTGCGTACATCCACAGGCGGCGAGTCTCGTCGACAGCGCCAAGGACGCCAGGACGCCAGCTGTCTCCTACCCAATCCTCGCGGACGTCACTCGTGGCCCGCCAACTGCTGCCGCCTGCCTCAGCGCCCCACAGCCAAGGTCGTGTCTTGCCCCACTCGCAGATATTGAATATGAACGGAATGATGCCTTCACTCCTGCGCCTTTGGTTCAGAGCTGCAACTACATCGCCCATGCGCCCATAGCTTTCCCTGGTATCGGCCTGCGAGTTGCAATAGTCATACTTTAGCATATCCACGCCCCACTGGTCAAACATGGCAACGTGCCGTGCCTCGTACTGATAGGATCCCGGCTGATAGTTCTCGCAAGTCATGGTTCCGGCATCGCTGTAGATTCCGACCTTCAGCCTGCCGTCTATCTGCCTCAGGGCTGTCTTCAGCCCACTGATGCCGCATGGGAACTTGACGGGATCATATGTCAGGGCTGACTTGTCTGTCGTAGGCACTGCCCAGGCATCGTCCAGTACGAGCGTACGGAACCCTGCGTCTATAAGACCATGCCTTTGCATGCCCCTGGCAACGGCGACGACCTTGTCGTGACTCAACTCACGCGCAAACCAGTTCCACGTAAGCCATCCCATCATGGGTGAAGGTGACTGCAGATGGTCGCTGACGACAAGACGCACCTTGTTTCTTGATTTCCTGCCGTCCCTGTCACGGGTTATTACATAGTACTCGTATTCGCCTTCCACGACAGGAACCGTACCTGCGACATACTTGTATCTGTTACCTACAGACACTCGATCCTTCTTCAGCCTAAGACCATGTATCTTGCCGAAGTCCACGCGCTGCAC
>DFKL01000114.1 GCA_002373535.1 Prevotellaceae bacterium UBA3646
TCATCTCCTCGTCATGCTCCACGACTATTACCGTGTTACCAGTATCACGCAGGGCCTTCAGAGACCTTATCAGCTTACGGTTGTCACGCTGGTGCAGTCCTATCGAAGGCTCGTCCAGGATGTACAATACATTCACCAGCTGGCTGCCGATCTGAGTCGCCAGGCGGATACGCTGACTCTCGCCGCCGGAAAGCGAAATGCTGCTGCGCGACAGCGACAAATATTCCAGCCCCACGTCCAGCAAGAACCTGAGACGCGTCCTTATCTCCTTCAGTATCTCCGTAGCAATACGCCTACGCTGCTCCGTAAGTCTCCCCTCGACCCCGTCCAGCCACTCATACAGCTGTCCCAGGTCCATGTCCGACAATTCCGCGATATTCTTGCCGTCGACACGGAAATGCAAAGCCTCGCGGTTCAACCTCTGTCCGTTACACTCCGGACATACGGCAGTACGCTTGAACTGGTCAGCCCACTTACGCTCGGCAGCACTCATCTCAGACTCCGAGACCTGACCGATATACTTCGTAAGCCCCTCATATTCACAATAGTAGTCGCTACTCGTCTTCGCCACCTGCGCAGGAATACGCAGACGCTCGCCACTCCCCTGCACAATCGCATTTATTGCCTCACGCGAGAGTTCCCCGACCGGAGTATCCAGGTCGTAGCCATAATTCCTCAGCAAGGCATCAATCTGCCAGAAAATCATAATCTGCCGCGATTTGCCAAGCGGAGCAATGCCACCCTCACGTATGCTGACGGACGGATCTGGAAATATCTTCTCCTCGTCAATCAGCGACACATATCCCAGCCCCTTACAGCGCGGACATGCACCCTGAGGCGAGTTGAACGAGAAATTATGCGGAGCAGGGTCACGATACGAGATACCCGACGTCGGACACATCAGGCGGCGGCTGTAGTATCGCACCCCGTCAGTCTCCACGTCATATACCATGATGAGCCCCCCACCCTGCTGCATGGCATTCGCCACACTGTGGCGCAGGCGGTCAACATCCTTGTCATGGACTGCCAGTCTGTCCACCACTACCTCGATATCATGATTACGATACCTGTCCAGCTTCATGCCGGACAACAGCTCCCGGACCTCCCCGTCTATACGCGCATACAGATAACCCTTCTTCCTTACCGACTCCAGCAGCTCGGCATAATGCCCCTTTCGGTTCTGCACCAACGGAGCCAGGATATATACACGTCGGTCACGGTAGCGCGACAGCAGCAGTTCCACTATCTGCTCGTCAGTATACCGTACCATACGCTCCCCCGTCTCGTACGAGAAAGCCTCTCCGGCACGCGCATACAACAGACGCAGGAAATCATATATCTCCGTCGTAGTGCCCACCGTCGAGCGCGGATTCTTGTTCGTCGTCTTCTGCTCTATGCTGATGACCGGAGACAGCCCGCTTATCTTGTCAACATCCGGACGCGACACCCCGCCCAGGAAATTACGCGCATAAGCCGAGAACGTCTCGATATACCTGCGCTGTCCCTCGGCATAAATCGTATCAAACGCCAGGCTCGACTTGCCAGAGCCGGACAGCCCCGTAATCACCGTAAGCGACCCGCGCGGAATCCGCACGTCGATGTTCTTCAGGTTGTGAACCCTGGCACCCTCCACTATGATACTGTCTTTCTCCATAGGCATCAGGGAGCGTCACCGCCGTCAGTATCCGTAGACCCGTCATCCATCTTTGACGTAAGCACGTTAATAGTCTTCTTTATACGATACACATGTCCGTCCGCACCCTTGGCATTGACCACAAGGTAATACGCACCGTCGTTCACGTACGAGCCTCCCACCTTGCCGTCCCATCCGCCGTTCACGTCGTCCCACGAGTAAAGCTTCTTGCCCCAACGGTTAAATACAATCGCCCTGAACTCCACTATACTCTGGAACTCCTTGGCACGAAGCGTATCGTTAATCTGGTCACCGTTAGGCGTGAACGTGTTCGGGAACCTCAGACGGCTCCTGTTGATCTCGAACGTAAAACACACCGAGTCCATATCCTCGCTCGGACAGACCACCGTCTCCCCGTCCCTGGTAAACGTCGCACGCACCCTCACCCTGTAACGCCCCTTTTGCACGAACGTATACTCAAGATCCTCGTCATAGCGGTGCACGACCATCTCAAAATTACGCTCCGTCGAAGTCGTATCGAGGTACACCGCCCAGTCATAGTTCACGTTCCATCCTGCATAGTCCTGCGGATTAGACCTGAACAACGCCCTCAGCGGAGCATTCTGCGGCTCCTGCAGGTTCATGTCGTCCGGATAGCTCCCGTACAGCGTCACACCCTCAGGATTCGTATACGAGACCTCAGGCGCGATAGCCGGCACCTGAGCCGCCATTCCCATCGGCAGCATAATCAACAAAAGGCACAAGACATACTTCATATCTACAAGCAAGGGCAAATGATTGGTTTCACATACTATCATGATATGCAAATATACAAAAATAATACATTATCACACCGCTCTACGGAAAAAAATATTACCTTTGCATACGTATGCGACACCTTCTGTCCACGATAATAGCCATGTGCACAGTCACGATGATGCACGCACAGGTCGGAAAATTCCGCAGCGACCTTGCAATTGGCGTCAACACAGGTCTCGTCATGAACCGCGTCAGCTTCAAGCCCAGCGTACCCCAAAACATGCACATGGGACTCGAGATGGGCATCAGCCTGCGATACACCTGCGAGAAATATTTCTCCGCCGTATGCGCACTGCAGACCGAAGTCAACTTCTCCCAACTCGGATGGAAAGAAGACATCCGGCATAGCGACGACACCTACCAGCGCACCATGAACTACATCAACATCCCCTTCCTCGCCCGCCTCGGCTGGGGACGGGAACGAAAAGGATTCATGGGATACATCATAGCAGGCCCGCAAATAGGATTCTGCATAGGCGAGAGCGAGACCCGGACAGGCGAGTGGAGTGACTACACAATTGCCATGCGCGAAGGCAGCACAAGACAATACGACCTCCAGTGCCAGAGGAAATTCGCCTACGGCATTACCGCCGGAGCAGGCCTCGAGTTCAGCCGTCCCAAAATCGGACACTTCACCCTCGAGGCACGCTACAACTTCGGACTCTCCGACATCTTCGACAACAGCAAGCGCGACCCCTTCCAGCGCTCAGCCAACTCCACCATCAGCGTCAAGCTCACATACCTCTACGACGTTCTGAAGACCAAGAACGGCACTATCAAATAAAGCAAGTGTGCCAGACAAGACCTTGTCCGGCACACCCGTATTTCTTTCCTATCATACGCTACGCCTCAGCGCAACCTGTCCAGGCTCTTCACCAACAGCTCATCCCTCAGGATGGCACGGAAAGCCAGGTACAGTAAAATCGCATTCACCATAGGAATCGCCGCCCACGCACGAGGTCTGTACACCCCAACCAAACCGTCGCCCAGCACAAAAGCCAGGGCAGCAAACACCAGATACCATCCGATCATCAGGATAATACAGAACGTACACACGCGCATCTGCAAGGCACGATGTCTGAACAAGAAGATGTCCACGAACACCAAGAAAGCAGAAATCGACATGATAGCCGTCAAGGCCCAGGGATGACAGTCATCCGCAACCTCCAGCCAGATACACGCCGCGCACAACACACAGCACACCGACAGGTAAACAGTCTGAATCCTCTGAATCATCTGGCACCCTCCATCGCATCACATCTCCTCGTCCGCAGCATCACCCTGCTGAGGAACACGGAAATACACGCGTCCTTCCAGGAACTCCTCCGTAGCCAGGAGAGTAGGCTTCGGCAACTTCTCGTAATATCTGCTTATCTCTATCTGCTCGCTGTTCTCAAAAACCTCCTCCAAGGAATCACTTGCAGAAGCAAACTCCTGCAGTTTCTGGTTCAGCTCATGCTTCATCTCAGCACTTATCTGATTGGCACGCTTAGCAATAATCGCAACACTCTCATAGATGTTGCCCGTCTCGTCAGCCAGGGTCATGACATCACGAGTCACCGTAGTGGTTGGAGCATTAGTCTTCTTGTAATCCATATCTATACTATTTCTTTTTTTTCTAATCAACGTAATCTTCCTCTTTCCCATGCTTCTTGACGAAGTCGTCACTCTTGGTAAAAATACCATGAGCCTCGTTCAGGTACTTGCTCTCCGGATAGTCGTTCCTGAAGGCATAGTACTCATCCACGCAGTCACGGTACCTCTGCACACGCTTCGTCTCCACACTCTGCTGAGCCAGACGATACTTGGCACGCAATATCATTATGGACAAGTCCTCACGACGCCACGCCTCCGCATACGGGAAGTCACGCAGGGCATTCTCCGCCGTCACTACGCAAGCCTCCCAGTTACTGCCGCCGAACTGACAGTTCGTCAAGTACGACCCCAAGTCATAGTACAGCTTTGCAGCCAGGTACTCCTTCTCCACCAGACGATCCTGGAGCTGGAATATCATATTCTGCGTCTGAGCCTTTATACCCGTTGTCGGATAGTTGTCCAGGAATTCCTGGAACTCTTTGATTGCGTCGTACGTAGACTGCTGGTCCAGACGCACGTCCGGAATCATGTTGTACAGAGACAGCCCGCAATAGTAATGCGCATACTCCACATACAAGCCACGTGGATACATCTGGTAATACTTGCGAAAATACTGCGATGCCGACTCATAGTCCTTCTGGCAGAAATTACTCATGGCCAGGATATACAGGCTCTCCTCCGCATTCGCCGTTCCCTTCATTATGGTGACCACCTCTGCAAACAGGAGACTCGCCCTGGCATACTTACCCTCCATGAACAACTGCTTCGCCACCTCATACTTATACTCGAAATCCGTCGTCTTCTCCAACGCATTCATCCTCGAGCAGGAAGTCATCACGCCCCCCAGCAACAGTAGCGAAACCAATATCGATCCAGGTCTAACCATACACTCAGCGTGCAAATATACGAAAAAAAAACAAATCCGACACACATCACACACAAAAACAAGGCTTTTTTAACAAAAACCGACCCGCCACGCCCACACACACGCCACCCCACCACAAGCATCAGGCAACACAAGAATACACACCTCCATGATACGAGCCAGCCCAAAAACACCTCCACACATATACGAAAAACCTTTACACAGTACTCACTGCCCACAAACACCTGACACCCACAATTCCCTTACTTTGGCTTCATTTTTGCAAGAAATCGCGCACACAACAATTTGATATTCAATGATTTACACCTATATGAACCACACATGAACCACACATG
>DFKL01000167.1 GCA_002373535.1 Prevotellaceae bacterium UBA3646
TTCTCCTGATATTCGCTCATGTCGATGCGTGTCATCATCTGCTCGTCGTCAAACAGATAGTCTGCCAATGCCCTGGCGAGTTCGGTCTTGCCGACGCCTGTGGTTCCAAGGAAAATGAATGAGCCTATGGGACGCTTGGGATCCTGAAGTCCGGCACGGCTGCGTCGCACGGCATCGCTCACGGCACGTATGGCTTCGTCCTGGCCTACTACACGCTGGTGGAGCTCTGTTTCGAGATTGAGCAGTTTCTCGCGTTCGGTGGCTTGCATCTTGGCGACGGGTATACCTGTCCAGCGAGCCACTATCTCGGCGATGTCTTCACTGGTGACTTCCTCGCGCAGCAACTGTGTGCCAAGTGATGAGAGCCGTGAATCCATTTCTTGCAGTTGCTTGTCAAGTTCAGGGAGCTTGCTGTAGCGTATCTCGGCTACTCGTGCGTAGTCGCCTTCGCGCTCGCGGCGTTCTGCTTCTTCCTTGAGGGACTGCTGCTGGGCCTTGATGTTCTGTATCTTCTCGGCCTGGGATTTTTCCATTTCCCATTGCTTCTTCATTGATTCAAGCTCGGTGTCGAGTGTCTTGAGCTCTTGGTCAATAGTTGCCAGTTTTTCCTTGTCGTCTTCGCGCTTGATGGCCTCACGCTCGATTTCCAGCTGTTTCTTGCGTCGCATAAGCTCGTCCAGTTCCTCGGGGACGCTGTCGCGTTCCATACGCAGATGGGCTGCAGCCTCATCCATAAGGTCTATGGCCTTGTCTGGCAGGAAACGGTCGGTTATGTACCGATGACTGAGGCTGACGGCGGCGATAATTGCATCGTCCTGTATGCGTACACGGTGATGTTGCTCGTAGCGTTCCTTGAGTCCGCGCAATATGCTTATGCTGCTTGCTACATCGGGCTCGTCTACCATTACGGTCTGGAAACGTCGTTCCAATGCCTTGTCTTTCTCGAAATATTTCTGGTATTCGTTGAGCGTCGTCGCTCCTATGCTGCGCAACTCCCCTCGTGCCAGGGCGGGTTTCAGGATGTTGGCGGCATCCATGGCTCCCTGTGTCTGGCCGGCTCCTACCAGGGTGTGGATCTCATCGATAAACAGGATTATCTGTCCTTCGGACTTGGTTACTTCGTTGATTACTCCCTTGAGGCGTTCCTCAAACTCACCCTGATACTTGGCTCCTGCTATAAGGGCTCCCATATCCAGGGAATAGAGTTGCTTGCCTTTCAGGTTCTCGGGTACGTCGCCACGCAGTATGCGGTGTGCCAGTCCCTCTACTATGGCAGTCTTGCCTGTTCCTGGCTCGCCAATAAGGATAGGATTGTTCTTGGTACGTCGTGACAGTATCTGCAATACACGGCGTATCTCTTCGTCTCGTCCTATGACGGGGTCCAGTTTGCCATTCCTCGCGTCTTGGACCAGATTGCGTGCAAAGCGTTCCAGGGCATTGCCCTCGTTCTGCTGTTGGTTGAATGAATTCTGCATAATAGTCGAAGTTTTAGTGGTTATACTCTTTGACAACCCTACTTCAACTATTATGCAGAATAGGCCTGTGTGGCCAAATTGTCACGTTAATGGACGTTGTGTCACATTATTTTACAAAGTACAAAGTTTTTTGCCTTTCGTATGCCTGTCTGGTGATTACTTTATTATGGAGGAAGGTGCTCATGGGCAGGCCTGAGCCATTCACTACGTTGGCTCGGGTATATGGTTGCCATGCATATCGCACTTGCCGGGCTTCGTGAACCTGGGGGCAGACAAGATATATGTCAGTGCCGGATATGTATGCCTTGGCCTGGTGGAAGATTCCGTCTGCGCCTGCGACCTCGAATACTCGTGGTGCCTGTCCGTCGCTCGTCTTTAGGCCGCGGCTGTCTCTCATCGACAGCATTATTGTGTCGTTGCCCATCTGTACGGCACGGCGTACCGATGGGCCTGTGTCAAGGTTTTTGCGATGGCGGTATTCGTTGTGGAGGGCTCGCAATGCCATTCGTTCGCCTACGGGACGCTTGTGGCGGGGGTGGACGTCAAGGCTGTCGCCGACATCGCTGGTCACGACCATGTGTGTATTACCGGCAAAGAAGTCCAACTTGCGCTGGTGGTCACGGAACCATGTCCACTGTGGGCGGTTAAGACTGGATAGCTGTGCAAAGATGAAACGCATGTTACGATTGTTCCATGCCTTGCGCCAGCTTCGTGTCATCAGCCGCCACAGGATGCCGTGTGTCGTGAAGTTTTGTGCGTTGCTCTCACCTTGGTACCATATCACGCCGTCAATGGGAACTTCCTTCAGTTCCCGGATACTGGCTTCGTACAGATAACATGGCTGGTATGGATGGCGTTGCAGGTATGCACCGGTAAGTTGTCCGCTATTGTCTCTCTCGAACTCTTGTTTGGGGGTCTCCCAACCCATGTTCTTCATGGCGCGGCCGCGAACCCAGTCTTGGATGAAGTCGTTCTGTGTCCAGTTGCGCAGTATTGAGGGAAATTCCTGTTCTAGTGACTCGCGGTCTACCCAGCTTTCCGTGCCGCTGCCTCCGATGGCATTGCATATTATGCCTACGGGGCACTGCAGGGAGTCTTGCAGCATCTTGGCAAAATAGTATGCTACGGCACTGAACTCGGGGGCGTTCTTTGTGCTGAGCGGCTCCCATGTCGCGTCCTTGTAGTAGTGCAGGTGGTTGACGCTGTCAAGTGCCTGGGGACTCCAAGTGATATTGTCTGTGAGCCAGCGCTCGCGCAGGTTTAGTATACGTATGTCAGGGTTCTCGCCTTGTGTCTCTTGTATCTTGCGCACTTTGGCAAACTCTGCGTCGTTGCGAAGCTTGAAGGCCATGTTGCTCTGTCCGCTTGCCAGCCATACGACTCCTGCTGCTATGTCGGTGAGTATTATCTGCTGACTGCGGTCTTTGCCTTTCAGTTTCCGACAGTCTACCTGCAGGGTATATGTCTTGCCCTTGTCGAGGGCGGCTATGCTGACTTGCCACTTGCCATCCAGACCTGTTGTGTCGCGCAGTACTTGATTACCGATGCTGACTGTTATCAGTGAGCCTGCATCTGCGCTGCCTCGCAAGGTGACAGGCTTGCCATGTGGCAGGACCATGTGGCTGGTCCAGTGCTTGGGCAGTCTGAGTCCTCCGAAGTTTCCTGTGATTCCCTCGTATACGGTGTGTGCTATGATGCCGTATCCCTCGCGTGTCGGGTGCAGACGGTCTGGGAAGAGGTCTGGACGACAATGCAGCGGTGTATAGAAGTCGATGAGTTGTGCCCCGGCAATTTCCGATACTTTGCGTATATGTTGCTGAATCTCGTAGAACCATTGGCGTGTACCACTGTCAAAACGGTGATGTCTGTCGCTGATAGGTGACATGAGTGCCATGATAATGCGGCATTTTGGATTGCTGTGCCTGACAGAGTCTATCAGTGCCAGGTAGTCCGTGATGAACTCGTCCCTGTAGCATGGCCATGCGCGCGGGTCTGTGTCGTTTATGCCCAGGTGGATGACTGCAATGTCCGGGTGAAATGCCATTGCGTCACGGAATTCCTGTTGCTCGAAATATGGCCTGTATGCTTTCCTGAGCAATGTTGCTCCGCTTTTACCGAAGCGCCCTACCAGGAATTTGTCGCCCAGCATGTCTTGCAGCTGTGCCGGATATGAATCCTTTGCCGGATCTTGCAGTCCGTATCCGTATGTGATGCTGTTGCCTATGCATGCTACACGTGTTACGTGCTTACCGATGTTTTTTTTCTTGGGTGATGCTACGGACACCAGTGCAACTGTCAGTAGCAGGGTGGCTAGAATCAGTTTTTTCATGACTTGTATGTGTTTGCTTTACGTGTCTTATATGGTGTAGACATGGATTGGATGGTCGGTGGTATCGGAAACATGTCTGTCCCGTCTTGGAGAGTGTTGGTGTCGTATGTCAGTCTCGGTAGCGGCGAGTTAGGTCGTCGTAGTGTTCGATGCGACGGTCGCGGAGGAACGGCCACCAGCGACGGACGGTTTCGGTACGTCGCATGTCAATGTCGATGACAGCAACGTCGTCTTGGTCTACGGGTGACTGGTAGAGGATTTCGCCTTGTGGACCTGCGATGAAGCTGCTGCCCCAGAATTGTATGCCGTTTGTCTGTCCGCTGGGGTCTGGCTCATGGCCTGTGCGGTTGACGGCGATGAGTGGCAGTCCGTTGGCTATGGCGTGACCTCGTTGTACTGTAATCCATGCTTCGCGCTGGCGTTCTTGTTCCTGGGGCGTGTCGCTGCTTTCGTATCCGATAGCGGTTGGGTAGATGAGCAGTTGGGCTCCGGCGAGTGCCATGAGGCGTGCACCTTCGGGGTACCACTGATCCCAGCATACTTGCACGCCAAGGAGTCCGAGGCTGGTCTGTATGGGGTGGAATCCGAGATCTCCGGGGGTGAAGTAGAACTTTTCGTAGTATGCGGGGTCGTCGGGGATGTGCATCTTGCG
>DFKL01000086.1:0-4015 GCA_002373535.1 Prevotellaceae bacterium UBA3646
GAAGGCGACGTCGTGACCGACGCCAGCGACTCCTACGACCAGCAGGGACGCCCCTGCGTCAGCATGAAGATGAACATCGACGGTGCACGCCGCTGGGCTCAGCTGACTAAGCTGAACGTCAACCGCTGCATTGCCATCGTACTGGACGACAACGTATACAGCGCCCCCAACGTAATGGGCGAAATCACGGGCGGCAGCTCGCAAATCACCGGTAACTTCACCCCCGAGGACACCAAGGACTTGGCCAACGTCCTGCAGTCGGGTAAGATGCCCGCCCCCGCACACATCGTCAGCGAGGAAATCGTAGGTCCCACCCTGGGAGCCGAGTCCATACGCCTCGGCGTCTGGTCATGCGTGATAGCATTCCTCATCCTGATGTGCTACATGATCAGCATGTACGGCCTCGTGCCCGGCATGGTAGCCAATGGCGCCCTGCTGCTCAACCTGTTCTTCACCGTAGGCATACTGACCAGCTTCCAGGCATCCCTTACCATGAGCGGCATAGCAGGTATGGTACTCACGTTAGGTATGGCCGTTGATGCCAACGTGCTCATCTTCGAGCGCACCAAGGAGGAGATGAAGTCAGGCAAGAAAGTCCGCGAGGCCCTGTCCGCAGGCTACAGCAACGCCTTCAGCGCCATCTTCGACTCCAACCTTACCTCCATCATCACAGGTGTCATCCTCTACTATTTCGGCACAGGACCGGTCAAGGGCTTCGCCACCACCCTTATCATAGGTATCGTAGTCAGCTTCTTCACCGCAGTCTTCATGACACGACTCGTATTCGTGACGATGATGTCACGCGACAAGTGGCTCAACCTCAAGTTCAAGACACCTATAGGCAACCTTATCAGCTTCAAGGATCCCGCATACAAGTTCATGAGTGCATACAAGACCAGCTTCACCGTGTTCGGTATCATGGCAGCGATTGCACTTGCAGGCATACTCGGGCGCGGATTCAGCAAGTCCATAGACTTTACCGGAGGCCGTAACTACGTCGTCCTCTTCGAGAACAAGGTCCAGGCCGATGATGCCAACGCCATACTGGATGCAGCATTCCCCGAGAGCAACACCAACGCCATAGCCATCGGCACGGAAGGCAACAGCCTCCGTATCAGCACCAACTACCGTATCGACGAGGAAGGCATCGAAGTAGACAGCGAGATAGAAGCCAAGCTCTTCGAGGCACTGCACGACGGCGGTATGCTGGCCAAGGACCTGACCCTCGAGCAGTTCGTCAACCGCGACGAGCGTGCCGGCGGCAGCATCATCAGTTCCCAGAAGGTCGGCCCGTCAGTTGCCGAGGACATAACCACCGGTGCCATATGGAGCATAATCTTTGCCTTCATCGCCATCTTTGCATACATCTTCGTACGCTTCAGCAATCTGTCATTCTCTCTGGGAGCCATAACGGCCCTGTTCTTTGACATCGTACTGATACTCGGAGCCTACGCATTGCTGTGGAACTATGTCCCGTTCTCACTCGAAATCGACCAGACCTTCATCGGAGCAATCCTTACCACTATCGGTTACTCGATAAACGACAAGGTCGTAGTCTTTGACCGAATCCGCGAGAACATCGGACTCTTCCCCAAGCATGACCGCAAGGAATTGTTCAACAACAGCGTCAACAGCACCCTCAACCGTACCATCAACACATCAGTATCCACGTTCATCGTACTGGCCGTCATCTTCCTGATCGGCATTGTCGGTGGCGGAGCAGGCTCAATCATCAGCTTCAGCTTCGCAATGATGCTCGGCGTGATATTCGGTACGTTCAGCTCAATCTTCATCGCCGTTCCGGTAGCATACCTGGCAATGGGCAAGAAGAAGTAGGGTAGAGACACATTATATATAATATATAGGCGCCCCCGTGCGCCTGTATATGCCCCTGTAGTTAAATGGATAGAACGAAGGTTTCCTAAACCTTTGATCCGGGTTCGATTCCCGGCGGGGGTACAAAAAAATTTTTCTTTTTCAGGTATGAACATAGAAGAGTTAAGCGAAGTCGTCGTTCGCTTCTCAGGAGATTCCGGCGACGGCATGCAGCTTGCCGGAAACATATTTTCAACCGTTTCGGCAACAGTAGGCAACAGCATCAGCACATTCCCGGACTATCCGGCGGACATACGCGCCCCGCAAGGCTCCTTGACCGGAGTCAGCGGCTTCCAGGTACATATCGGCGCCGGCAAGGTCTATACACCCGGCGACCAGTGCGACGTACTCGTAGCCATGAACGCAGCCGCCCTCAAGACCCAGCTCCCCTATGCCAAGCCCGGTGCGACCATTATCATAGACACAGACTCGTTCGGTCCCAAGGACCTCGAGAAGGCACAGTTCCGCAGCCAGGACTACCTCGCAGAGATGAACGTAGACCCCGACCGCGTCATAGCATGCCCCCTTACCACGATGGTCAAGGACTGCCTTGCCGATACAGGCATGGACAACAAGACCGTCATGAAGTGCCGCAACATGTTCGCACTCGGTCTCGTATGCTGGCTGTTCGACCGCGACCTGGATATAGCATTCAACTTCCTGCGCGAGAAGTTTTCCCGTAAGCCCGCAGTCGCCGAAGCCAACATCCGTGTCGTCCAGGCCGGCTACGACTACGGACACAACACCCACTCCAGCGCCCACAACGTCTATCGCATAGAGACAAAGAACAAGGTCGCAGGCCGTTATATGGACATCACCGGCAACAAGGCCACCGCCTACGGCTTCATAGCCGCAGCCGAGAAAGCCGGACTCAAGCTCTACCTCGGCTCCTATCCCATCACCCCCGCCACCGATGTCCTGCACGAGCTCTCCAAGCACAAGTCACTCGGCGTGACCACCGTTCAGTGCGAAGACGAGATAGCCGGATGCGCCTCATCCCTCGGAGCATCCTTTGCCGGAGCCCTGGCCGTCACCAGCACCTCAGGCCCCGGTATATGCCTCAAGTCCGAGGCGATGAACCTGGCCGTAATCATGGAACTCCCCCTGGTCGTCCTCGATGTCCAGCGCGGCGGTCCCGCGACAGGCCTGCCCACCAAGTCAGAACAGACAGACCTCCTTCAGGTCCTCTTTGGCCGCAACGGCGAAAGCCCTATGCCCGTGATGGCAGCCCTGACACCCACGGACTGCTTCGACGCAGCATACGAAGCCTCCAGGATAGCCCTCGAGCACATGACCCCCGTCGTCCTGCTTACCGACGCATACATAGCCAACGGCTCAGGCGCATTCCGCCTGCCCGACCTCAACGACTATCCCCCCATCAATCCCCCGTACGTACCCGAGCAGCTCAGAGGCACATGGACACCATACATGCGCAAGGACGACGGTACACGCTACTGGGCAGTACCCGGTCGCGAAGGCTTCGAGCACATCCTCGGCGGACTCGAGAAGGACGACAAGACAGGAGCCATCTCCACCAACCCTGAGAACCACGACCTCATGACCCGCAAGCGTCAGGCCAAGATAGACGCCATCCCCGTCCCCGACCTCCTCGTCGAAGGCGACGTCGATGACGCCCGCCTGCTCATCGTAGGCTTCGGAGGCACATACGGTCACCTGCGTGCCGCTATGGACCAGATGCGCGCCACAGGCCACAAGGTAGCCATGGCACAGTTCCGCTACATCAACCCCCTGCCCTCCAATACCGCCGCCGTGCTCACCCGCTACCCACATGTCGTAGTCGCAGAGCAGAATATGGGCCAGCTCGCAGGCTGGTTGCGCATGAAGGTCGACGGTTTCTGCCCCGCACAGTACAACGAGGTCAAGGGCCAGCCCTTCAAGGTCGCAGAGCTGGTAGCAGCATTCAGCACAATCATCGACAAATGACAGAAAGGACGACACAAATGGCATATACAGCACAAGATTTCAAAAAGGGACAGCCACGATGGTGTCCCGGATGCGGAGACCATTTCTTCCTCGCCAGCCTGCACAAGGCAATGGCAGAGATAGGCGTACCGCCACGAGATATAGCAGTAATATCCGGAATCGGATGCTCCAGCCGTCTGCCCCACTATATGGCAAC
>DFKL01000086.1:4064-5549 GCA_002373535.1 Prevotellaceae bacterium UBA3646
CTACATGGCCACCTACGGCATGAACACCATCCACGGCCGTGCGGCAGCCATAGCCACAGGCTGCAAGGTTGCCAACCCGCGCCTCAGCGTATGGCAAGTCAGCGGTGACGGCGACGGCCTTGCCATAGGCGGCAACCACTTCATACACGCCAACCGCCGTAACATAGACATCAACATGATACTGCTCAACAACCGTATCTACGGACTCACCAAGGGACAGTACAGCCCGACCTCGCCACGCGGATTCGTCAGCAAGTCGAGCCCCTACGGAACGGTCGAAGACCCCTTCCGTCCCGCCGAACTATGCTTCGGAGCCCGCGGACACTTCTTTGCACGAGCCGTAGCCACCGATGCCGCCGGAACCGTCCACATCCTCAAGGAAGCATACAAGCACAAGGGAACCAGCGTCTGCGAGATACTCCAGAACTGCGTCATCTTCAACGACGGCTGCCACAACTCAGTCTACGACAAGAAAGAACGCGCCCGTAACGCCATCTACGTCAGACACGGCCAACCTTTAGTCTTTGGCGAGGACAACCGGTACGGCCTCGTCCAGGAAGGCTTCGGCCTCCGTGTTGTCGAGATAGGCAAGGACGGCATCACCATGGACGACATCCTCGTACACGACGCACACAGCCAGGACAACACCCTGCAGCTGAAGCTCGCCCTCATGGGCGACGGCGACGGATTCCCCATAGCATTAGGCGTAATCCGCGACGTAGAGGCACCCACCTACGACGAATCCGTCACGGCACAGATACAGGAAGTCAGCAGCCAGAAGAAATACCACAGCTTCGCAGAACTGCTCGAGACCAACGATATCTGGGAAGTGAACGGCTGACCATATACACCCCACAAAACCAGTAAACTAAGAAGGATGCCTCGGACTTACAGGGCATCCTTCTTCGTTTCAGCACCGCTTTGCACCATTTACGGATAAAATAAGATACGAAACACCGCTAAAGCAGAAATAATTTTATAAATTTGTGCCCGAATAAAAAATATAAATGATTAAAATAGGCAAAATATACATCAAATGAACTTTGTAGAAGAACTCAGGTGGAGAGGCATGATTCACCAGATGATGCCCGGCACCGAAGAAATGCTCGCCAGCGGACGACAGACCGCATACGTCGGTATAGACCCCACGGCAGACAGCCTGCACATCGGGCACCTCTGCGGCGTAATGATGCTCCGGCATTTCCAGCGGTGCGGACACAAGCCCCTGGCACTCGTCGGCGGAGCGACAGGCATGATCGGAGACCCCTCAGGCAAGAGCCAGGAGCGCAACCTTCTCAACGAGGAGACACTGCGCCACAACGTAAAGTGCATCAAGGAGCAGCTGGCCCGTTTCCTCGATTTCGACAGCGACGTTCCGAACAAGGCCGAGCTCGTCAACAACTACGACTGGATGAAGGACTACACCTTCCTCGATTTCGCCCGTGAGATAGGCAAGTGCATCACCGTCAACTACATGATGGCCAA
>DFKL01000159.1 GCA_002373535.1 Prevotellaceae bacterium UBA3646
CCCTCGATTTTTCGTAACTTTGGATAAGTTACTGCATCTCGGCATAAAAAGCAACGAGGTTGCTTTGTTCTGCTCTCGATTTTTCGTAACTTTGCACGCACAATCTACAATATCCTGACATGTCTGTAATCAAAGTTGCAGCACCCAAGCTGAAAGACAGGCGCATAGTCCTCCCTGCCAGCAAAAGCATCAGTAACCGTGTTTTGGTTATCAGTGCCCTGTCAGCCTTGCATGACGGGAAGTTCACCCTTGACAATCTGCACGAAGTCAAGAATATATCAGACTGCGACGACAGCCAGGTGGTAGTCAATACGCTCAGGCAGCTATACACTGGGTTCCGCACGGGTACCTCTCCCGCCGACGACACCATAGACATAGGTGCTGCCGGCACGGCCATGCGCTTCATGACCGCATTGCTGGCCGTAACGCATGGCACACACACGATTACGGGTACGGAACGCATGCGCCACCGGCCTGTCGGTATCCTTGCAGATGCACTCCGCCGGCTGGGTGCCGACATCCAATATGCCGGCGAGCCTGGATACCCCCCGTTGCGCATTACCGGAAACAAGCTCAAGGGCGGACGCATACGCCTGGCTGGCAATGTAAGCAGCCAGTACGTCAGTGCCCTGCTGATGGCAGGCCCCGTCATGCAGGAAGGATTGCAGCTCGAACTCACCGGTAAGGTCGTCAGCAGGCCATACATCGACATGACCATTGCAATCATGGCACGGTTCGGGGTGCAGGTCGGCACTGCCGCCGGCAGCGGAGAGGTGACACTTATCCTGAGCGTCCCCCCTGGCGGCTACACACCCACGCCATACCATGTGGAGAGCGACTGGAGCGCAGCATCCTACTGGTACGAGATGGTATCCCTTTCCACAGACGACGGAGCAAGCGTAATCCTGCCCGGACTGATGCGCGACTCTCTTCAGGGAGACAGCCGTGTTGCAGAATACTTCGCTCCTCTCGGCGTCAAGACAGAGTTCCATATCGATACCGACGGTACGCCATACGTCCGGCTGAGCCGCACGGCAATCAAGCCACGGCTTCTTGTAGCGCCGTACACCCTCAACCTCGTCAATCAGCCCGACCTGGCACAGACACTTGTCGTCACATGCTGCATATTGGGGATAAAATTCTCCTTCACCGGCCTTGAAAGCCTCAAGATCAAGGAGACAGACCGCATGACGGCCCTGCGCACCGAACTTGCCAAGCTCGGCTTCGATGTCGAGGAGGAAGACAGCGGTACCCTCACATGGAAAGGCGGACGCACCGCACCCTCAGGCAAAGCCATAGACACATACCAAGACCACCGCATGGCAATGTCCTTTGCCCCCGTGGCGATGCGTACGGGCAGCATCACCATCAACGACCCGGATGTAGTCAGCAAAAGCTATCCGACATTCTGGAACGACATACCCAAGGCCGGCAGTGGCGCCATAGACGCCGAATGTTGCGGCATGCACGAAGTCTGCGAGAAAGACAGCCTGCTGACTGCCGTAAGCCGCGACATAGAATACTACGAAGACGAGGAACTGGACCGTTTCCGTGGAGTGAAGAGTGACGAATACCTGCCGCCTGAGATAGAGGAGTTTCAGGACATCCTGGAAACGATGCGCGAGGACGAGGTGGCAGGATGGGTGCGCTCGCTGACCCTCCGCGGCATTGCACTTCCGGACGAGCTGAAAGACGAGGTACTGATGATCATAGGTGAAAGACGGCAATAAAACACCACGCTCACACGTTATATCATAGATGAGGAACACAAGACACAGGACACCGTTGTTGGACAGGCGGCACCACACTGCCAGACCGCCGCGTCTTCCGTCGTACATACTGTTTCTCGTCCTCACCATAGCCGCCACGTTCACCGCATGCTCCACCAAGAAGAACACCCCGCTCACGCGCTTCTACCATTCCATGACCGCCCACTACAACATCATGTACAACGGTCAGGTAGCATTTCGGGACGGCATGGATGCACAGACCGAGGGGCACCACGACGACTACACCTCGCTGCTGCCCATGTACATCAGTACCGACAAGGGCACCGCAGGCATAGGCCGCAGCAGCTATGAGACGGCCATACTCAAGAGCGAGAAAGCCATCAAGCTGCACAGCATCAAGCGCAAGCCCGTCATAAAGCCAGGCAAGAAGAAAGACCAGCACACCAAGGACTACCTTGCCCGTAAGGAATTCAACCCCTACCTGTGGCGTGCATGGATCATGCTGGGACGCAGCCAGTTCCAGAAAGGCGAGTTCATCGAAGCCGCATCCACGTTCAACTACACCATTCGCCTGTATTCCACCCAACCGCAGGTTGCCAACCTCGCACGGGCATGGCTGGCAAAGTGCTATGTCGCACTGGACTGGCCATACGATGCCGAGGACGTACTGCGCAAGCTCTCAAAGGACAGTCTTGGACTTGCCGTCCGCAAGAGCTACGACGACAGCCGCGCCGCATGGCTCATACAGACAGGACAGTACCACGAGGCTATCCCGCTGCTGCAAAAAGTCATCAAGAACCAGCGAGGCCGCATAGCACGGGCACGACTCAACTACCTGCTGGGACAACTGTGCCATCAGACAGGAGACAACGAGTCTGCCTACAAGGCTCTCACAAAGGTAATCCGCTCCAACCCGCCATACGAAATGAGCCTCAATGCCAGGGTACTGCGCAGCGAAGTGACAAGCAAGGGACACGCCCGTCAGACGGTCAGGAAGCTGCAGCGCATGGCCCGCAACCAGAACAACAAGGACTACATAGACCAGATATACTATGCCATAGGCAATATCCACATGAACGAGGGAGACACCCTGCACAGCATCTATGCCTGGGAAAAAGGCGTCAAGGAAAGCAAGGGCGGAGCCGTCAAGGCACAGATTCTGCTCAAGCTTGCCGACATATACTGGAATCAGGAAAACTACATCGATGCAGCCAGATGCTACAAGGACTGTGCAGGAATACTGGACAAGGAAAAGGAAGAGTACGACATAGTACGGCAGCGGGCAGAGTCACTGGAGCCGCTGGCACCGCACCTCGAGACAGTCAAGCTGCAGGACAGCCTGCAAGCCCTGGCCAGACTCAGCGAAGCCGAGCAGATAGCCGTTGCAGACCGTCTTATCAAGGAATTCAAGAAGAAAGAGAAGGAAGAAGCCAGGCGCAATGACAGGCAAAACGCCACACAAGCACAAAACACGGTACCGGAGCAGGACACGTCAGGCAACACCGCTGTCAGACCTGCGACAAACGGGCAGCAGCCGGCATCAGCATGGTATTACTCAAACCCCAATACCGTTCAGCGCGGACGCGAAGTGTTCCAGCGCAAGTGGGGACGCCGCCGCAACGAGGACAACTGGCGCTGGTCTGACCGCAGCGGATTCGCCGGTTATTCCGAAGGCAACGCATCAGAGACAGACAGCATCTCCGGAATCACGGACACCACTGGCATCGACCTCCCGGAGATAGACGAGGAGGAACAGGCACGACGCGACTCGCTTGCACGTGACCCTCACCACCGCGAGTACTATCTGAACCAGATTCCCAATACGCCAGAGCAGTTGGAGCACTCCCACGCCCTGCTTATGGAGGCCCTGTACAATGCCGGTATCCTCGAGCAAGACAAGGTTGGCAACTACCCCATGGCCCACAGGACCCTGACACGGCTGATGAACGACTACCCCGGCTTCGGGAAGATGGACGACGTCCTATACCACATGTTCCTTATCTGCGGCCGTCTGGGCCTGGAAGACGAAGCCCGGCTATACCGCGACAGCGTGGTTGCCGCCTTCCCCGACAGCAAGTCTGCCATGCTGCTCTCCAATCCCAACTACGACATGATAGCCCGTGGAGGACAACATCTCGAAGACTCGGTATACAACGCGACATACATTGCATACAAGGACAGCAAATACGAACAGGTAGAGAACAACTACCGGTTCTCTACCGAGAACTATCCCGAAGGCAGGCATCGCTCGCGTTTCATGTTTGTCCACGCCATGAGCCGGCTGTACAGCGGTGACCGTACAGGTTTCCTGGCATCACTCAAGGAACTTGTCGAAAAATACTCGGCAGACGAACTGGGCAAGCTGGCAGCAGAGATAATGAAAGGCATCGATCAGGGGCGCCTGCTGCACGACGGCAAATGGGATACAAGCGGAATATGGGGACTGCGTGCCCGGTCGACAGACAGCGGCGACAGCACCGAAGTTGCCGGACTGCAGGATGTGCGTACAGGCAAGTTCGCATTCGTCCTCGCCTATCCCAAGGGCTCGCTGGACGAGGACCAGCTGCTGTTCGAGATAGCACGATACAACTTCACCTCCTTCCTCGTCCGCAACTTCGAGCTTGAGATCAGCGACATAGGCGCAGTCAGCATGCTCGTCGTACGCGGCTTCCTCAGCTTCGACGAGGTACACGCATACGCCCAGCAACTGTCCGGCAACAGACACATGGCAACCGTACTGGAAGGCATACGCACGCTGCTGATAGCCGAAGACAACCTGAAACTGCTTGGAACACAGTTCAGCTTCGACGACTACCGCGACTTCTATCAGGAAAAGTACGCACCGCTGCAGGTTCCCGAAGACCTGCAGATAGACGAGAACCAGACTGCAGAACCCGTGGAAAGTCAGGACGACAGTGACACGACAGACACGGATGACGGCGATAATAACAAAGACCAGGAGGAGGAGATAGTCGTTGACGACGATGATTTCCCCTACGGATTCTAAAAACTACCTAAGATGGCAAGACTACTATGGGTTGATGACGAGATAGACCTGCTCAAGGCGCACATCCTGTTCTTGGAAAAGAAAGGATACGACATAGACACGGCAACCAACGGCTATGATGCGATAGAGCACTGCCAGGATCAGACCTACGACCTGATACTCCTGGACGAGAACATGCCGGGCCTCAGCGGACTGGAGACGCTGCAGCGCATAAAGCAGGCCCTGCCGGCCGTACCCGTCGTCATGGTCACCAAGAGCGAGGAGGAGAACATCATGAACCAGGCAATCGGTGCCAAGATAGCCGACTACCTCATAAAGCCCGTCAACCCCACCCAGATACTGTTGTCGCTGAAGAAGAACATACACCAGCGCGAGATAGTGACAGAAGCCACCGAGAATGCCTATCAGCAGGACTTCGGCAAGCTCAGCATGCAGATAAGCCAGTCCATGTCCATACAGGAATGGATGGAACTGTACCGCCAGCTGGTACGCTGGGAGCTGGAACTCGAGGACACCGCCAGCAGCATGAAGGAAATGCTCATCATGCAGAAGAAGGAGGCAGACAACGAGTTCTCGCGCTTCATCCGCAAGCACTACATGCAATGGATGGAGACACTTACGGCCCACCGGCCGGATCCGCAGCGCCCCCTGATGAGTCCCGAGATCATGAAGACCAAGGTCTTCCCCCTGCTCAACGACCGCCAGAAGGTATTCCTGATTGTCATTGACAACTTCCGCTGGGACCAGTGGAAGACCATGCTTCCCGAAATCAGCAGCAACTTCAACATCGAGGAGGACATGTACTGCAGCATACTGCCGACGGCAACCCAATATGCACGCAATGCCATCTTCAGCGGGCTCATGCCGGCAGAGATACAGAATATGTTTCCGCATCTGTGGGTAGACGAGGACAGCGAGGAAGGCAAGAACCTTAACGAGTCCCCCCTGATAGCCACCCATCTGGAACGCTACCGCCGCCACGACACGTTCTCGTATCACAAGATAAACGACTCTGCTGCCGCAGACCGCCTGCTGCAACAGCTGCCCAACATCATGCAGAACGACCTCAACGTACTCGTCCTCAACTTTGTCGACATGCTCAGCCATGCACGTACCGAAAGCCGCATGGTCAGGGAACTTGCAGGCAGCGAGGCAGCCTACCGCAGCATCACACAGAGCTGGTTCCGCCATTCCGCCGTTTCCGACCTGTTCCGCCGGCTTGCAGAGACAGACTGCACCATAATAATAACCACAGACCACGGAAGCGTACGCAGCAGCAACCCCGTCAAGGTAGTCGGCGACAAGAACGTAAATGCCAACCTACGCTACAAGCTGGGCAAGAACCTGGCATACAGCCAGAAGGAAGTCTTCGAGATACGCCAGCCACTGAAGGCAGGACTGCCAAGTCCCAATCTCAGTACGACATATATCTTTGCTCAGAACCAGGATTTCTTCGCCTACCCCAACAACTACAACTACTACGTCCAGTACTACCGCGACACATTCCAGCACGGCGGCATCTCCATGGAAGAGATGCTCATTCCCCTCATCACCATCAGGGGGAAGGCACAAGGCAAATAGGAACGGCCGGGGTTGTCAGCCAACCTGGACCTGACGTGTTCCGTCAGGCAGTGTAGTGATGTGTACCGGTACCGTCTCGGAGGGAAGGTACTGCTCAATGAGCTCCGGCCACTCCATGAGACAAAGGTTACCGCTGCAGACATATTCGTCGAAACCTATGTCGAAGACTTCCTGCGGCTGGCGTATCCGGTAAAAGTCAAAGTGATATATCGGTTGTGTGCTCAGGGGAGCAAGGAGACCTGTCAGCCGGCCGCTACGGTATTCGTTGACAATCGCGAATGTAGGGCTGGCCACGTCATCCTGCACGCCGAGCTGCTGACAGATGGCACGGATCAGGGTCGTCTTGCCCGCCCCCATGCTGCCATAGAATGCAAATACACGGCGGTCGCCGATGCTGTCGGCAAAAGCCTTGGCAGCCGTTGTTATTTGGCTCAGTTCAGGTATTATGATTGTCTGTGCAGCCACGCTGTCTGTATTATTTCTGATATTCGTCAGTCCTTTGCGTATGGTTGTGCGCAACAGACAGGAATATGTACCACAGGATGATTGCCGCAAGGCTGCTCTCTGCAAGCAGCAGGCACGGCAGGCAGCCGAGGAGGAACACATACTGAATCTTGTTGTCTTCCCAGCGCAGGTTCTTGAACTTGAGGGAGAACAGAGGTATCTCGGCTACGAGAAGGAACGAGAACATGAGGAGGAACAGAAGCAGGAACAGCGCATTGAACCTGCCGCTGACCAGGAATGCATGCTGGCCGATAATCAGGCTTCCCCAGAAGAGGGCGTTGGCCGGCGTAGGGAGACCTATGAAACTTGTCGTCTGTCTTGTGTCGAGGTTGAACTTGGCAAGGCGCAGTGCGCTGAAGGCAGCCATGATGAAGGCCGTGTACGGAAGGATACTGCGTACGGGCTGCAAGAGCTCCGGGTACTGCACTTCCTGGAAAAGAGTGAAAATCATCATTGAGGGAGCCAGGCCGAAGGTGACGACGTCGGCAAGCGAATCAAGCTCCTTGCCTATGGGCGAGCTGACACCGAGGGCACGTGCCGCCATGCCGTCGAAGAAATCGAAGACGGCGCCGAGGACTATGAAAGCGAGGGCAAGGGCGTAGTGCGTCATCCTCATCCTGAACGAGACAGGATTGTCCAGAAGATATACTGACGCCAGCAGCGCATTGCTCACGGCAATGCAGCCACATACAAGGTTGCAACATGTTATGATATTGGGAATGTGCTTACGCATTGCTGTATACTTTTTTGTCCTACAGGTTGGCAATGATGGTTTCGTTTCCGGTGGTCTTCTGGCCGAGAGCGACGTTTACCTTGGTGCCGAGCGGCAGGTAGACATCTACCCGGCTGCCGAGCTTGATGAAGCCCAGATGCTCGTCAATATAGCACTCCTCGCCTTCATCCAGGTATGTCACGATACGGCGCGCCATGGCGCCTGCTATCTGACGGACAAGGATGTCTGTTCCCTCGGGCGTGGTGATTACTATGGTGCTGCGCTCGTTCTCTATGCTGGCCTTCGGAAGCCATGCCGCACGGTATCTGCCGTTGTGGTGCATGACCTTCTTCACGCAGCCCTCGACAGGCACCCAGTTGGCATGAACGTTGAAGGGACTCATGAATATGCTCACCATGATACGGCGGTCGTGGAAGTATTCGTTTTCCTCCACCTCCTCGACTACGACCACCTTTCCGTCGGCAGGTGCGACTACGACGCCCTGCGTGTCGTCACCGGCAAAGCGCCGTATGGGGCACTGGTAGAAGTTCAGTACCACAAGGTACAGGACGACGCTTATTCCCAGCAGCACATAGCAGACGGCGGGACTGAATGCGTATAAAAAGTAGAATATCAGCGCGTTGAACACGGCAAGCCCTGCGAATCCGGAGACAAGCGTGGTGGTGCCCTCACGGTGCAGGCGTATCTTTCGTAGTTTGCGGAACTTTTTTCCCATGCGGTTGTATGTTATTTCGTACAAAGATAATAAATATATATTAGATATGTACTGCCCGAGTATGCTTTTTTGGATTTTGGCAGTAAAAATACGGACAGCCTTCGTCGGGTGTGATTTATTTTGTGTAATTTTACGGCCGTATCACTTTACGCGAAAGTTAGGATGGAGGATTTCGTACACCTGCACGTTCATACGCAATATTCCCTTTTGGATGGCCAGGCGGCCATTTCTAAACTGGTAGACAAGGCTATTGCCAACGGCATGCGCGGCATGGCGATTACGGACCATGGCAACATGTTCGGAGTCAAGGAACTGTTTGACTACTGCAACAAGGTGAACGGCGGACGCAGGAAGGAAGGTCTTGAGCCCTTCAAGCCTGTCTTCGGATGTGAGATGTACGTGGCACGGCGCGGAGACAAGTCATTGCGCGAGGGACGCATAGACCAGAGCGGCTGGCATCTTATTGTATTGGCAAAGAACGAGACAGGGTACCATAACCTGATAAAACTGGTGAGCCGCTCATGGGTTGACGGCTACTACAACAGGCCCAGGACGGACCACAAGGATCTGGAACAGTTCCACGAAGGGCTTATTATCTGCAGTGCCTGTATCGGCGGGGAGGTGCCAAAGAAGATCCTGTCCGGCAACATAGAGGAGGCAGAGAAGGCCGTGCTGTGGTTCAAGGGCATCTGGGGTGACGACTATTACCTGGAAATCCAGCGTCACGAGGTCAAGGATCCGGAGTTGCGTGCCAACAGGGAGACATTCCAGCTGCAGCAGAAGGTCAATCCCGTGCTGATGGAGCTGGCGGCCAGGCACGGCATCAAGGTAGTCGCGACAAATGACTGTCATTTCGTAGACGAGGACAACGCAGAAGCCCATGACCACCTGTTGTGTCTCTCTACCGGCAAGGAGCTGAACGACCCGACGCGAATGCTGTACTCCAAGCAGGAGTGGTTCAAGACACGCGAGGAGATGAACGAAATCTTTGCCGACGTCCCCGAGGCTCTGAGCAACACGGTCGAGATACTGGACAAGGTGGAGACCTACGACCTGGAGTCAGACCCCATCATGCCGTTTTTCCCTATTCCAGAGGAGTTCGGAACTGAGGAGGAGTGGAGGAAGAAGTTTACGCCGGAACAGTTGTTTGCCGAGTTTACGTCGGACGAGAACGGGCAGAATCCGCTGCCGGAAGAGGAGGGCAGGAAAAAGGTCGGCAAGCTGGGCGGCATGGACCGTCTCTACCGCATCAAGTTCGAGGCAGACTACCTTGGCAAGCTGGCATACGAAGGCGCGGCACGCCTCTACCCCATGCCCCTGTCCAAGGAAATTGACGACCGCATACGCTTCGAGCTCCATATAATGAAGACCATGGGCTTCCCCGGCTACTTCCTCATAGTGCAGGATTTCATCAATTCCGCCCGCAATGACCTGGGCGTATGGGTCGGCCCCGGACGTGGCTCCGCAGCAGGCAGCGTAGTTGCATACTGCCTGGGCATCACCAGGCTGGATCCGCTGAAGTACGACCTGCTGTTCG
>DFKL01000115.1 GCA_002373535.1 Prevotellaceae bacterium UBA3646
TTTGCCCCGTATACGAACATAAGCAAATCGGATATAGCGCGCCATGGCAGGATGCTGGGACTGGACTACTCTGAGACGTGGAGTTGCTATAAGGGGGGTGAGGTCCACTGTGGGAAATGTGGCACCTGCATCGAGAGGAAGGAGGCCATGCGCGAGGCTGGCATCGAGGATCCTACTGTTTATCTTGATTAGCGTGGAGGAGTGCCAGGGCCTGATCTTCGGCCTCGTGCATCGCATCACGCTCTGCCGGGGTCTTGTCGTCCATGCCGCAGAGATGGAGGATGCTATGTATCATGACCCGGTGCAGCTCGTCCTGATATGACTGCCCGAACTTTAAGGCATTGGTCCTGACGGTGTCGAGCGAGATGTATGTGTCACCTGACAGGATATTGCCCTGGGTGTAGTCGAAGCCTATGTGGTCGGTGTAGTAGTCATGCCGGACGTATTGTCTGTTGATGCGCAGTATCTCACGGTCGTCGACGAAGACATAGTTGACGGTGCCTATCTTCTTGCCATACCCAGAGGCTACGTGTCCTATCCATCTGGTGAGGGCTTGCCGGTCTATGGCTGGCATGGATACGTCTATGGTATTGTAGGTCACCATTACTTGCCGGAGAGTACCTCTACTGCTTTTCTGACCATTTCATCGTCCTGGTAGATGACGGCGAAGTATTCGCTCATGTCCCAGAGGTCGCGGGCGATGAGTGCCTTCAGAAGCATACGGACACGGGCTTCGCTATCCTTGCGATCCTTTTCGTCAACGGCTTTTATACCTTGCTTTCCTGCCTCGGCAAAGATTGCTTCTATGACTTTGTCCGGAACCTGGTAGTCCCGGAGGTATTCGTCGAAACGTGGATAGCGGGACGTCAGCTCACTGCGGTTCTTGTCCATGAAGCGCAGGTTGGCATTTATCAGGATGTTCTTTGCTGAAATCTGACGGAACATGCGTGGATTGCGCAGTGTGTCCAAGGGAATGAAAATGTCTGGCATGATTCCGCCTCCGCCATAAACGGTGCGCTTTTGACGGAGGGTCTTGAAACAGAGGGAGTCGGGGAAGTGTATGCTGTCGGCATTGGTGAGCTCGCCTTTGTTGAAACGGTTGATGACATCCATGTCGTACTCGTTCTTCTTTCCCTTGACATAGGGTTTCTGGATGCAGCGGCCTGACGGGGTGTAGTATTTGGCCACAGTAAGCCTGATCATGCTGTGGTCGGGCATGAAATAGGGGTGCTGGACAAGGCCCTTGCCGAAAGAGCGGCGTCCCACTATAGTGCCGCGGTCCTGATCCTGGATTGCTCCGGCAAATATCTCGGCTGCAGAAGCGCTGAACTCGTCGACAAGTACCACGAGCTTGCCTTTCTGGAAAGCATTGCCGCCGCTGCTGAAATAGTCCTGCCTGGGGAAAACGCGTCCCTGGGTGTATACTATGAGGTCGCCTGATGGAAGAAACTCGCTGCATACTTCTGCTGCGGCCTGAAGGTAGCCGCCACCGTTTTGGGTGAGGTCGACTATAAGATTCTTCATACCGCGGCTGCGAAGGGTGTCTATTGCTGCTACTATCTCGTTGCGGGTATTCTGTGCAAAATTGTTGAAACGTACAAGGCCTATGTCGTCGGTCACCATATAGGCGGCGTCCACGCTGTTTATGGGTATCTTGTCGCGGCGGACGTCGAAAAAGAGCGTCTCACCGACGCCTTCGCGCCTGATACCAAAGTGTGCTATCGACCCGCGGGGACCGCGCAGACGACGCATTATCTCCTCCTTTGACATCTTGACGCCTGCGATTGCCGTATCAGCGACTGAGATGATGCGGTCGCCGGGGAGGATTCCGGCCTTGGCAGAGGGGCCCTTGGGGACGGCCTGGATAACGACGACTGTGTCCTCGAGCATGTTGAACTGGACGCCTATGCCGTCAAAACTGCCTTGTAAGGGTTCGTTTACCTTGAGCGTCTCCTTGGCATTGGTATAGGAGGAGTGGGGGTCAAGTTTTCCGAGCATGCCTATGATGGCATCCTCGACGGCCTTTTCTCCGTCCACTTGGTCTACATAGTAGCTCTGTATATAGGCCAGCGAGAGTCCAAGCTTGCGCAAATTGTTGTCGAATGCTTTCTGTGCCTGTGCCTGTACCTGCATCATGGCGGTGATGGCAAGAATCAGGAAATATAGCCTTTTCATCGTGTATCCTATATATTATATTTGAGTCCCTGAGGGAGGAACTGCATGATGTCGCGACCGAAGTGATGCAGCTCACGTACCATACTGCTGGAGAGATGACCATAACGGATGTCTGAAAACAGTATGACGGTCTCGATGCCTTCTATCTGTCTGTTGGTATCGGCCAGACGCAACTCGTACTCGTAATCCTGTATGGAACGGACTCCGCGCAGTATGAAGCGTGTGCCCTGTTCCCTGGCCGCATCTACGGTAAGCCTGTCGTAGGAGATGACCTTGACGCGCGGCTCTGCCATGTAGAATTCGCGTAGTGCGCGGACTCTTTCTGCAACTGGTATCCATCCTGGCTTGGCGATATTGTAGCCTATGCCTATAACGACTTGGTCGAATATTGCCAATGCACGCTCTACAAGATTGGCATGACCGGACGTGAATGGGTCAAATGATCCGGGAAACAATACGGACTTCATGCTTCGTCCTCCTCTGCAAGGTCTTCCTCAATAACAAGGTTGTTAATGATGAAGTTCTGGCGGTCCATGGTGTTCTTGCCCATATAGTACTCCAGAAGCTCGGCCACCTGGTCTCCCTTGGTAAGCGTCACTTGCTCGAGCCGCATGTCCGGGCCTATGAAGTTACGGAACTCGTCGGGGCTGATCTCGCCCAAACCCTTGAATCGTGTTATCTCGGGATCGGAGCCGAGGTCGCAGATTGCCTGGATACGCTCTTCGTCGCTGTAGCAATACTGGGTAACAAAGTCACTGCCGAAACTGATATGGCGACGGTGCCTGGCTGAGTTCTCGTCTGCATCATCATAGGCCTTGAGCTCGGCCTCGATTTCCTCTATCTTCTTCTTGCCGACCTTGCTGCGACGGTTGCGCACGCGGAACAACGGGGTCTGCAGGATGTAGACATGGCCTTTCTTGATGAGGTCGGGGAAGAACTGCAGGAAGAACGTGATCATGAGCAGGCGTATGTGCATGCCGTCCACATCTGCGTCTGTGGCTACGATGACCTTGTTGTATCTGAGCCCCTCCAATCCGTCCTCGATATTGAGGGCTGCCTGCAGGAGGTTGAATTCCTCGTTCTCGTAACACACTTTCTTGGTCATGCCAAAGCAATTGAGGGGCTTGCCACGGAGCGAGAACACGGCTTGTGTGTTGACATCGCGGCTCTTGGTGATTGAGCCGCTGGCACTGTCGCCCTCGGTGATGAAGATGGAAGAGTCTTCCTGCATGGTACCTTTTGCATCGTTAAGATGGACATGGCAGTCACGCAACTTGCGATTGTGCAGGTTGGCCTTCTTGCTCATCTCGCGGGCCTTCTTGGCAACGCCGGCCATCTCCTTGCGGATTTTCTCGCTCTCCTGGACCTTCTGGAGGATGACGTCGGCAATATCTGTGTTCTTGTGCAGGAAATTGTCTACGTTGACCTTGACAAAATCTCCGATGAACTTGTCTATGGATATGCCTCCCTCGGGTGCCGTGCTCAGCGAGCCAAGCTTGACCTTGGTCTGGCTCTCGAACAGCGGCTCCTGAATATTGATACTGATGGCGGCAACCATGCCGTTGCGTATGTCTCCGTATTCGTAGTTCTTGCCGGAATACTCCTTGATTACCTCGGCTATGTATTTCTTGAAGGCGGCCTGATGCGTGCCTCCCAAAGTGGTGTGCTGGCCGTTGACGAAGGAGTAGTATTCCTCGCCGTTCTGCTTTGTGTGGGTAAAGGCTATCTCTATGTCCTCGCCACGCAGGTGGCATATTGGATACAGGGCTTCGTAGTCCATGCGGTCGTTCAACAGGTCACTCAATCCGTCACGGGACAGTATGCGATGTCCGTTGAACATTATGGTAAGGCCTGTATTGAGATAGGTGTAGTTGCGAAGCATAGTCTCGATAAACTCGCCACGGAACTTGTAATGCTTGAAGAGCGAGGCGTCTGGCTCGAAGAATATGTATGTACCGTTCTCGTCCTGGGTCTCCTGGGTCAAATCTGTCTTCAGGATTCCTTTCTCGAATGAGGCGCAACGCATCTGACCGTCGCGGTATGAGTGTGCCTCGAAGTGTGAGCTGAGGGCATTTACTGCCTTGAGGCCGACCCCGTTAAGTCCGACGCTCTTCTTGAATGCCTTGGAGTCGTACTTGCCTCCGGTATTGAGCATCGAGACTGCCTCGACCAGCTTGCCCAAAGGGATGCCGCGGCCGTAGTCGCGTATCGTAGCGCGCAGGCCGTCGTCTATCGTTACTTCGATGCGCCTGCCGGCGTTCATCTTGAATTCGTCGATACTGTTGTCTATGACTTCCTTGAGCAGTACGTAGATGCCATCCTCGGCCTGGGAGCCGTCTCCCAGACGGCCGATATACATGCCAGGACGGGTCCTGACGTGCTCCATGTCCGACAGGTGCCGGATATTACCTTCGTCGTAACTGACTATCTTGCCTTGTTCTTCCAAATCAAATAACTATATTCTTTCTTCGGGTCCAATACTTTTCTTCCACGTATGGCGTCTCTTGTACACGACTGAATCAAGGTTGCGCCATACGCTTAACGCCTTGGTGTTAGTCTCAAGCTGCGGACAACATTCTGCGGTATTGAATCCCATACG
>DFKL01000063.1 GCA_002373535.1 Prevotellaceae bacterium UBA3646
GGTATAGCAGAACATGTTCAGCACATTCCTACCCTTCGCGTAAGACTCCAACAAAGAACGGTTATCACGCTGATCCACAAAAAATCCCGTCTTCTGTCCTTTAAGCCAGTCTATATGAAAATCCAAGCCATTCTCTGTAGCGACGTCATTGTCTGTCCTTCCAAAAATAAAGCCATTCTCCTGTCCCAGTGCAGCCTTGTAAGGCAAGGTGGTCTCACTCTTGTAATAGATGGCCTTCAACCCGTCACCCATTACGTTCTTCAACGCCTCGGCAATAAGCATACGATCCTCGTGCATGCCCACGCTATGTGCCTGCATTACTGCTGTTCCTGCATACATATCAATAACAAGCCCGGGCAGGAAGTCCCCCTCACCATGTACCAAACGATACATATCATTTCTGTTCTCTGGCCGTATTGCATCATCACACCTAACTACGCCTATGGACCTACGGACGTCAAGTGCGACGGAAAGCCTGCGGATATAGAAACCTACGTCTATCACCTCGTCACTGAAACTCAGCACACGCAATGCAATGCTGCCTATCTGCCAATGACCGACTGCGACAAAACGGCCGTCACTGTCAATCACGCGCAACTTGTCACCCTCCTGCGGAACACCGTCTATATGGTGTACGGCACCGGAAAAGACCCAAGGATGCTTGCGGCACAGACTATCTGCCTTCCCCTTCTTCAGGAACAGGCTCTGGTATGACTTCACACTCATATCCCTCGATATTTATCCTATTAAACTCATTATATATCCTGAGACAAGCCCATGCATCTGTCGCGGCGTAGCGTTTCTGCCGCTCGCTCAACACATCCGCCTCCCAGTTGGTAAGCTGCTGAGACTTGCTGATGCGAAGCCCAAACAAATTTGCATACAACTTGGCAAGGGACATGTCTGTGATGCCAAACTCCCTGGCCATCTGCTGCAATTCTACATATCTTCCAGGACAAAAGCTCCTTCGGCGCCCCAACTGCATAAAATCGTCATGCAGCGACAACCCGACCTTCAGCAGTCCGTCGTCCTGCAGCAGATCCACGATACAATCAGGCATTCCGATATGATTAAGGCGGAACAGGAAACAGGTATCTAACGTTGATACCTGTAACAGAGCAACCGGATTCATCCTGTGTCCCTTGAGAAACATCGGCTTTGTCTCCGTATCCAGCCCGACGACCTCCTGTCCCATAAGATAGTCCACGGCCTTTCTGGCTTCCAGTTCGGAATCTGCCGTAATGATCCGGCCCTCAAACTGATCCAAAGTCAAAGCAGGAATTAATTTCTTGTCAAAACGTGACACTATTCTATTCATTGGGCGCAAATTTACAAAAAAAATGATTAAATAATCCGAAATCCCGATTTTTTCCACTATTTTTGCAAGAGAAAAAGGTCATACGACAAATGGGAAAGACATCTCAGGATAAGAATATACACAAGCGGACATCCAAAAACATACAGGACGAGCCTAAGACATCTGTCATCGAAGGCATGCGTACGTTATGGAAGGAAATGAATTCCGCCCCCAGCGACACCACTGACGATGGCATGTCACGCGGCGAGATTATCCGTTTCGGCTTGGGTGCCCTACTGTTCCTCGTAAGTTGCTTTGTCTTGCTAAGTATCGCATCGCATCTTGTCACAGCAGGTCCTGATGACAGTTTCCCTAGATACACAGGGGCACGAGCAGCCAACTGGATGGGCGCCTGGGGACTATACACTGCACGATTCTTTACAGATCAATGCTGGGGAGTCCCGTCGTTCCTGATACCGATATTCCTTATCGCAGCATCACTGCGAATAATGCAGATATACAAGGTAAGGTTATGGAAATGGTTCCTGAACTGCGCCATTATAATGATATGGCTCTCAGCACTGGGATATTATATACAGGACCTCCTGCCAGACACCACACGGATCAGCCTACACGGCAACATAGGTGAGGCAGAAGTAGAACTACTCAAGAACAAGATAGGTCCCGTGGGAGCATTCCTCTCGCTGGTAATTGCAGCAATTATATATATGATATATCTCTCAAGCGAGACGATAATCTGGCTGCGTCGTATCTTCAATCCACACATCAAGAAAAATACAGACTCTGCAAGCGACCTTACAGATGGCGAAGATATAGATCCCAACGACCTTTTTGAGAACGCAGGCAAAGAGCCATACACAGGACTTGCTCCAGACGAGACTGCCACGACCATCGAATTCAACGACCTTGACAAAGCTGAGGCCAAAGAACTTGCGTCACATGCAGATCCCCTGGAGATGGAAATCAGTTTTAACGACCCAAATGCCGAGGAGTCTGTACAAGAGAATACTTTCCCCGACATGGTAGTACACAAGGGGCAAGAAGAGGCGGAAGCCGATCTTGACAAAGACCGTGCCCTGGAGCCATACGACCCGAAGCTGGACCTTGAAAACTACCAATACCCGACCATCGACCTGCTAAAGCACTATACCATAGACACTTCCATAGACATGGAAGAACAGCAGCAGAACAAGAACCAGATAATTCAGGTCTTAAGCGATTTCGGCGTAAAAATCAGCAGCATCAAGGCTACGGTCGGGCCGACGATCACTTTGTACGAGATAACACCGGCACCAGGTGTGCGCATATCCAAGATACGCAACCTTGAGGATGACATTGCCCTAAGCCTGCGAGCTTTGGGCATACGAATCATAGCACCTATACCCGGCAAGGGAACTATCGGTATTGAAGTTCCAAATGCCAAGCCGCAGATTGTCTCGATGGAGAGCATAATCAACTCACGCAAGTTCCAGGAAACGCAGTTCGAGCTGCCCATGGCTCTCGGCAAGACCATCACAAACGAAATATACATGGCTGACCTTGCCAAGATGCCGCACTTGCTTGTAGCCGGTGCCACAGGTCAGGGAAAATCAGTAGGCCTAAACGCCATATTAACGTCGTTACTATATAAGAAGCATCCTGCCGAGCTGAAGATAGTCATGGTAGACCCGAAGAAAGTCGAGTTCAGCATATACAGCCCAATCGTAAACCACTTCCTGGCACAAGTAGAAGGAAACGAAGACGACGAGCCTATTATTACTGACGTGCAGAAAGTCGTGCAGACACTGAAGAGTCTATGCATTGAAATGGATACTCGCTACGACCTGCTAAAAAGAGCCGGGGCACGCAATCTGAAGGAATATAACGAGAAGTTCAAGGCACGCCAGCTGAATCCTAACAACGGACATCGCTTCATGCCATACATAGTGGTAATCATAGACGAATACGGTGACCTGATCATGACCGCCGGCAAGGAAATCGAACTGCCTATATGTCGCATAGCACAACTGGCGCGTGCAGTCGGCATACACATGATCATTGCCACACAGCGTCCTACGGCCAACATCATCACCGGTACCATCAAGGCCAACTTCCCTGCACGAATAGCATTCAAGTGCAGTTCGATGATAGATTCACGCACCATCCTGGACCGTCCCGGAGCACAGCAACTGGTAGGCAAGGGAGATATGCTAATCCTTGCAGGTAACGAACCTGTACGCGTACAGTGTGCATTTGTCGATACTCCGGAAGTGGAGTCAATCACTCGCTATATAGCACGCCAGCAGAGCTACAACAAGCCGGCAACGCTTCCGGCAGTTCCTATGGATGGCGATGATCCTGACTCACCTGACGTAGACATGCAACATCTGGATCCGATGTTTGAGGATGTAGCTCGCCTTGTAGTACAGACACAGCAAGGCTCGACATCAATGATACAGCGTAAGTTCTCAATCGGCTACAACCGTGCAGGACGTCTCATGGACCAGTTGGAGGTGGCCGGTATAGTAGGCCCGGCCCACGGCAGCAAGCCACGCGAAGTCTTAGTACGTGGAGACATGGAGTTGGATACCCTTTTGATGAACATGAAATAAGACGATAAGATGCACAAGATATTCCTGACCATACTATTCTGCATAACAGCCACAGCATGTCTGGCACAAGGCAAGCCTGGTGCAAGGGAACTGTTAGACAAGACAAGGGTCATACTGAGCCAAAGCGGAGGGGTTACAGGACAATTCACGGCAACGACGTTCCAAGGAACGACGCCACAGAACACGACAACCGGCACCATGAGTATGCTGGGGCAGAAATACGTTCTGAAGACTCCTGACATGTCTACATGGTACAATGGCAAGAAACAATGGAGCCTGGTAAGCGGAACTGACGAAGTCAGCATGACAACGCCGACAACTGCAGAATTGTCGCAGTCAAGTCCAAGTGCATTCCTCGACATATACAAGAACGGCTACAAGCTGAGCGTAAAGGGTACCATTCTGCGTAACCGCAAGGCGTGGGACGTAACGATGAAAGCCCAGAAGAAAGATCGCCAGCCAAGCCAGATTATAGTCACCATAGACGCACAAACCAACCATCCGATGTGTATTCGCGTCAAATACCGCAATGACTGGTCACGAATCGCCATACACAACCTGCGCACCGGCCAGAAACTGAGCGCAGGCGACTTTGAATTTCCTGCAAACCAATATCCAGGAGTCGAGGTCATTGACATGAACTGAAAATTAAAACACTAAATATGAAAAAGATTATTCTGACATTCGTAGCAATGCTGATGATAAGCCTCGGCGGATATGCCCAGGCAGACAAAATCATAGGCGTATACAAGATGAACCGCAACGGTGTAAACTCGAAGGTACGTATCTCCAAGAAAGGCAATGCCTATCAGGCACAAGTCATCTGGGTTGACAACCTGAACAATCCCGACGGCACAATCAAGCGAGACGACAAAAATCCAGTTGCGAGCAAGCGCAACACGCCTGCCAACCAAATTGTCATAATCGAGTCAGTCGTATATACGGACAACAAATGGGAGAAAGGAAGAATCTACGACCCGACGAAAGGTAAGACATATAAGGTGGTACTTGATTTCAAGACCCCTACCTCACTCCGGGTACGAGGCTATATCGGTCCATTCAGCGAAAGCATGTATTGGACCAAGATAGAATAATAAGGGAAACAGGAGGACAAAGTTAACATATAAAACCATCATACATATATTGGACGAATAATAGACTAACAAACATACAGGCCGTACCGGTTAGATTGGGATTCTCATCAATTAATTAACTGAAACGAGTCAAGTTACAATTGCCAATGGCGGGCCACATTCCCCTGGGGAATCTGCACGACAGACAGTGGATTACAAAGGCAGTTGACAGCTCAAATCCTATATAGAAAGGAGTTTCATCACATCATCGGTACGGCTTTTTTTTGTCAGACAGGAAAAAAGTGAAGCAGAAATTTGGAACTTTCTATGAAAAGCCTTACCTTTGCACCGCTTTTGAAACATAAAGCCGCTACGACCTAGCGTCCGGAGAGATGGCAGAGTGGTCGAATG
>DFKL01000015.1 GCA_002373535.1 Prevotellaceae bacterium UBA3646
ATCATGAAAAACCACATGATGGCAAAAATCACCACCATCATAATAAGGAAACTGTAATTGTTTCCTGCTGTTGCTTGCATAAACTGTATCATATCTCTGTCTGTTTTTTCTTGGGTTGCTGCTTTATTAGCTTATGGTCTGCCATCAACTTCTTGGATATGTTGTCCAATGTCGCGTTTATGTATCGCGGACTGTTCGGTGTCGAATAGTATTTGGATATCTCGACATACTCATTTATGGAGACCTGCACGGGTATCGTGGGGAAGGAGGTTATCTCGGCCAGGCCGACCTGCAGGATCACGCGATCCATAAGGGGTATGCGTTCCATATCCCAATTGTGGGTATGTGAGCCTATCAGGTTCTTGTAGTAATCTGAGGCACGGACGCTCTGAGAGACCAGGCGACGGGCAAATTCCAAGTCCTCCGGAGTGCGGAATTCCGGCAACAGCGGCATAAAGTCATCGGAGTCCTCCTGGAATTTGTTGATCGTCTTTATCACGAAAGTGTCTATTACGAACCGGTCGTCATTCCAATAAAGATTAACATCCTCGAGGAAATTGTCCAATTCCTCGTTACAGGAAATTACCGTACGGTATATCTGTTTCCACAGATCACGGTCTTCCTGGTATGTGCTTTCCGGATTTGCCATGTAGTCACGGTAGCAGTCGCTTTCCGTCACCTGATTAAGCAATGTGCGGACGAACTCCTCCTCGTTTGACCAGTCTACCCTCTGGACATCGGCATTTTCCCGCAACTGACGATTACCTTCCAGTTGCAACATGAACCGGTTATCGACAAACTTACGATTGGGAAGCGACTCGCCAAGGCGTTCTGCGCGTGAGGATTGGGCATCAAAGGAGCGCAGTGCCAGACGGGAAATGGCCACCATGAGTGAAAGCATGGTATTGTACATGTCATAGGCTGTGCCGAGGCTGCGCACCAGTTCTTCTTCGACTTCCTCGTAGCGGCGGCCTGAATTTATCTCGGTAGAATAGACTACCTGTATGGTTTTCAGCCTGATGAGTTCACGATTTATCATAAAATGCTATTTTTGCGCACAAAGGTATCTTTTTTTATCGGGATATTATGTGGTGGCTGCCCTAAAATTGGTTCTTTTTGTAGTTTTCTCGGTAAAATTATAGGAAACAGATTATAATTTATGAAATATTTTCTTACCTTTGCACTCGCTTGTTTAAGCCTGTGTGATGGCAGATTAGGCAACACAACTTAATTTAGAGTAACACAAAAACAAAAGAAATGAAAAGTATTGACGTAAAGGGTACCGCGCGTACCGCTACCGGCAAAAAGGCCGCACGCATCCTGCGTAAGAACGATCTGATTCCTTGTAACCTGTATGGTGAGAAGAGAGAGAACGGAGTTCCCGTGGCAGAGAACTTCACCGTTTCTGCCGCAGAGGTTCGCAACCTCATCTACACACCGGACATACACAGCGTGAACCTTTCCATTGACGGTAAGGAGTGCAAGGCTGTAGTCAAGGAACTGCAGTTCCATCCTGTGACGGACAAACTGTTGCATATCGATTTCTATGAAATCACCGAGACCAAGCCTATCGTTATGGCTGTACCCATCAAGCTCAACGGTCTTGCCGAGGGTGTCCGTGCAGGCGGTAAGCTGGCTGCAAGCGTACGCAGCCTGAAGGTCCGCGCCGTTTACACACAGATTCCTGAGCGTCTGGACATTGATGTAACAAACCTGGGACTCGGAAAGACTATCAAGGTCGCTGACCTGAGTTTTGAGGGTCTGGAGTTGGTTACGCCCGCCAGCGTCGTTGTCTGTCAGGTCAAGATGACACGTAGTGCCATGAGCGCTGCTGCCAAGGCTAACTAATTGAAATGGCTAAATTCCTGATTGTAGGATTGGGGAACCCAGGCAGCGAATACCAGGGGACCCGACACAATATCGGATTCAGAGTGTTGGATGCCCTTGCTAAGGCATCCAACATTTCTTTTGAAGACAGAAGGTATGGTTTTGTGGCACATTGCCGCGTGAAGAATGCCGACTTGACGTTACTGAAGCCGACGACTTTCATGAACCTGTCGGGGAATGCTGTACGCTACTGGCTTCAGGAGGAAAAGATTCCCTTGGAGAATATGTTGGTCGTAGTCGATGACCTGTCGCTTCCAGTCGGAGCCATCCGCATGAAGCCAAACGGCAGTTCTGCAGGACACAACGGTCTGAAACACATCGCACAGATACTTGGGACTGAAAAATTTAACAGGTTGAAATTCGGCATTGGAAACGACTACCCAAGAGGCGCTCAATCCGATTTTGTACTAAGCACGTTTCCTCCAGAAGAAGACAACCTGTGTAACGAGCGTACATCCGTCGCTATCGAAGCGATAAAGGCATTTGCCCTGAGCGGAATAGATTTTGCGATGTGCCACTACAACAACAAGTAGTTGTCGGATAGTTATGAGCGACGAGGCAAGGATTGACAAATGGCTTTGGGCGGTCCGCGTGTTCAAGACGCGCACTGTTGCTGCCTCTGCCTGCAAAAAGGGACAAGTCGGTGTTAACGGGGCACAGGCAAAGCCGTCACGTGTAATACGGGAGGGAGATGTCGTTTCCGTACGGAAACCTCCTGTTGAGTTCTGCTTTCGCGTTAAACAGCCAATAGAAAACCGCATAGGCGCCAGGCTGGTTCCTGAAATGATGGAGGACATAACCGACCCCAAGCAATACGAGCTGCTGGAAATGAGTCGTGTCTCTGGATTCGTAAATCGTGCAAAAGGATTGGGACGTCCTACAAAAAAAGACAGACGTAGTCTGGATGAATTCAAGGAAGACATGCCAGATTTTTTCCTTGACTTCGATTTTGACGATATTTAAGCGCTGATTTGCTTGGGATTCCCCTCTTTTTTCTTATCTTTACTGCCAAAATTATTTAAATGGGCTAATCCATGCCCCTATTACATTTTTTATGGCAGTTAAAATACTAAGTGTGGATGACGAAGTAGACCTGGAGTTGCTTCTGACACAATATTTCCGTAGGAAAATACGTAAGGGAGAATACGAATTCCTCTTTGCTCACAATGGTTTGGAGGCTCTGCAGATTATGCTGCAGCATCCTGACGTCGAGATAATTCTGAGCGACATCAATATGCCGGAAATGGACGGTCTCACCTTGCTGGCACGTATCAACGAGATGCGTAATCCTGCCATCCGGGTGATTATGGTCAGTGCCTACGGTGACATGGACAACATCCGACAGGCCATGAACAACGGTGCCTTTGACTTTGCCACGAAGCCCATTGACCTGGAAGACCTGGAACGTACGATAGAGAAGGCTGTCGAGCAGCTGGAATTCGTGCATTCGGCACAAAAGGACAGCAAAGAACTGAAAGACATACATTCGGACTTGTCCGTCGCACGGGAAATTCAGCAAGCCATCCTTCCTCACAATTTCGACCTTACGGGTATTAAGCTGGACTCAGGCTGTGCGTCTGCCTACCAACTTGCCGCCAGCATGGAAGCAGCAAAGGATGTCGGTGGAGATTTCTATGATTTCTTTGCCGTAGACCCGACACATCTCGGCTTTGTAATGGCAGATGTCAGCGGCAAGGGAGTTCCGGCGGCAATATTCATGGCCGTAAGCCGGACACTTATAAAGGCAACGGGAATGCGCGGCATTACAAGCAGCGAATGTATGGCTACCGTGAACGACATGCTTGCTGACGAAAGCGTAAACTCGATGTTCGTTACGGTATTCTATGGCATCATCAACTTGGAGACAGGCGAGATCGACTATACAAACGCAGGACACAATCCTCCATATATTATTCACGGCAACGGACAAGTAGAAGAAATTCCTGCCATGGGCAACATCGTCCTGGGGGCATTTGAAGGCATGGAGTTTCGCTCTGGCAAGACCACTTTGGACAAAGGCGATGCCATATATCTGTTCACCGATGGTGTAACTGAAGCAGAAAACTCTTCCAACGAGCAATATGGCGAGGAGAATCTGGTAAGACTGCTTTCAAAAAATGCCACGTCTGCTTCTGAGGAAATCATTCAAAGCGTAACAAGCGATGTCCATAAATTTGCCGGAGAAGCACCTCAGAGTGACGATATCACACAATTGGCTATCAGACGACTGTAATTTATGCGCAGACTTTTTTTATATTTCGCAATTTTCCTGTCAGTCGCAATCCTGGCTACATGGATGGTTTCCTACAGAATCGGAAGCAACACGGCAAAAACGCAGCTGCATGAGATGCAGGCCCGGATAGACTCCCTCTTGGAAAGACAGCGTGACGCCGTTATTACCAAGCGCGTAAGCATGCAGATGGAAGACATTGCATATCAGCAGAAAGAGATTTCAGACAAACAACGCGAAAGAGCCGAGCAACAAAGCATCCTTGCACTAAGAAACGCCGCACGTGCAGAACAGGAGTCACAGACGGCACGTAAAGCCGAGGCCCAGGCCAGAGAGGCGGCCAACGAGGCTCGGGAGCAGAAACAGATTGCCGAAAGACAGGAACAGATTGCCATCATGCAAAGAGACGAGGCAGAGCATGCACGCAGGCTCAGCGACACCCTCACTTACCGCAGGCTTGGCAACACCCTGGGTGCCTCGTCTATCAGCCAGTTTGACAACGAGAACAAAGATATTGCATCCCTGCTTTCGTACTGGGGGTGGTATTTTCAGAAGCAATACGACGGCAACACCTATTTTACACAGACATATCTCTCCCTGCTGATGAACAGCAATTCGACTCACAGTGCCACTATGCCTACAAATTCCAGTGTAAACGCTGTCATCCCTTACGGAAAAGGGTGTCTGGCAGCATCCGGCTACGGAGAGATCGTAAAGTGGGATGAGTCACAAAAGGTATTGTTCCAAAACAATACATATGATTTCCGCGGTCTCGCTGCAGACAGAGAGCACATATTCGCCCTTTCATACAAAGGTCCGATGATTGTCCTGAACAAGAACGGCAAAGCGACCGTCGTTCAGGTTCCTCAAGGCAACTACATGAAAATGTTTCAGAACGGGACAAACCTTGTCCTTGTTGCAAAGCAGAGTGTAAGTATATTCAACACGACGGACTGCAGGATCAGCAGTTCGTTCAGCACCCAAGAACAAATCAGTTCGGCACACATGCTCGGTGACAACATCTGCCTATTCTACAAGACAGGCAAAGAGGAGCACAGGAGCATCGACGGCAAGATCCTGTTCCAGAACAACAGACGGAAAACCACATACCTTGGCACTTCAGCATCGGAAATAACCGCTTCGTATTACGATCCCGCCACTGGATGTACTTTCCTGGGGCAGCGAGACGGCACGATAGACGTCTACAACCGATATGGCCGGATGATAACGAACGTAATGGGGCATAAGGGAGCGATAACTTCCTTGACCATGTCCGGCAAGATTCTCATAAGCTGTTCCTATGACCAATGCATCCAAGTATCCAACCTGCCTAATTTCCATATGGACAACGGCTACTCGTTCATGCAGGAAATAAACATGGAAACCGTCATTCCGAGGAAAAACGCAAACAATCTGGAGAGGGAATGGGTTATTCCTGTCAACATAAAATACGAGGGATGGCCTTTGAGCGTAGCCAGTGCTACAGGCAACCGCGTATACATAGGGTTTAGCAACGGGAATATCGTAAGTCTGAACACGTCGACAGACGAAATGGCTACCACGATAAAAAAGCGTCTTTTAAAGAAAGGCTTAAATCTTACACACCACCAGTGGAACTATTATGTAGGTCAAAATGTACCGTATAAGATTATTGATTAGCATACTGCTGTTTTCAGCAATTGTCAGCGCCAACAACTATGGTGTTGCCTTCTTCCGTAACTTCAAGGCAAGCGAGTACGGTGGCCACAACCGCTCGTTTGACATCGAATGCGATTCTCTCGGGCGTGTCTATGTCGCAAATTTCGAGGGTCTGGCCATTTATGACGGAGTAAACTGGCGCATGGTGCATACTCCCGGCATAAGTCGCATTACCAGTCTTTACAAGTCAAATGACGGGCATATCTGGGTCGGAGGATGTAACGTTTTGGGGATATGTACCCCTAAAGCCGACAGCGTTGATGTCAAGTTTCTATATGGAGACAAGATTCAGGGGAAAGACAAGAATCGGAAGAGATTTGGTGAAATAGAACTGTTTTTCGAGCAGAACGGGAAAATTCATTTCATAACAGACGAAGACAGAGTCTACACATATCACAGCCATAGCATTACAGACTTGGGGGACGCACCGGCCTATGCCGAGCTTACAAACATCCTGAGGAAAAACAAACATGAGATTAATATTAAAGAGAACAACCTGACGATTACGACTCAAATAGGTGAGGGAATAAGAATCAGGTCACTGAATGGAGATGTCATCAGCACGTTGACGACAGACAACGGCTTGTGCAGCAATTCGGTTACCGATCTTACATACGACGGCAAGGGTACTGTATGGGGCACTACTGACAATGGAATCTTCGCTCTCTTTGCCTCACGCATCTATTCACGCTATGGTGCAGAAGAGGGACTTAAGGGACAGATTACGTGCCTGCAGGCAAACAACGGCACCCTATTCGTCGGCACGCTCTTAGGCCTGTACAAGTTAAAAGACAACCGTCTATACAGAGTAGAGGGTATCGACCAGGCATGCTGGCAGATGGTCGAGTCGAGACAAGGCACCCTGCTAATTGCGACGGCAGACGGCTTGTTTGAATACAAGGACAACACATTACGCCAGATAACCAAGCGTCATGCCTTGTCTGTGTATGTAAAGCCCGACGGAAAGTTTATCAGCGGAGAGCTGGACGGCGTATACCTCAATGACATGAGCGGGAATTCGAGCATTGTTGACAACAAGGTCAAGAATATATGTAAGATAATACATTTGTCCGGCGACAATTACAAATATGTAAGCCTGGACGACCCTGACTCTAACGTCCTGTTCTCCTATACAGACGACAGGAACAACACATGGACTACGCTCGAAGACGGCTCGGGCCTGACACGCACAGGGATTCCTGCAAAAATGCAAAAGTGGCTTACTCCGTGCAACGGACTTAGCATACAGGCGATGTACGTACAAGACGGAATTGCATGGATTGGCGGCGCTTTCGGCCTATACAGGCTTAATCTGCACATTATGAGACAGACGTCTCCGGCCATGCCCAAGGCATATATAAGGAATTTCCGGATTGACAAAGGCAACCTCTCGTTTGAAATAGCCTCTGACAAACTGGATCTTGTAGGCAAGACAACATATTCCTACCGTCTGAACGATGACGAGGCATGGACTGCATGGGACGATGCCCAAAAGATAGCTTCTGCCAATATGGCTGTCGGTGATTACAAACTGACGGTACGCGTCAAGGATGCCAATGGCAATATTGCAGAAAGCCGTTCCATAAGATTCAACATTCCACAGCCCTGGTATTGGAGCTGGTATTCCATGTTGATATATTTGGCCTGCGGCATGTTGGGAGTATACGGGCTCTCACTTTGGAGAATGAGTCGCATAAGACGGCAGAAGGAACGGTTGGAAAAGATTGTCGATGCAAGGACACAAGAGCTGAAGGAGGCACATATCCAACTTGTCAGGAAGGAAAAAGAAGCGACTGCCGGCAAGCTCACCAAGGGCTTGATTGACCGTATCCTGAACCCCATGAACTACATCAATAACTTCTCACATCTGACATTGGGGCTTTTAAAGGATCTCTCCGACGATTTCGAGGATGCGACAAATAAAGAGTCTACAGAGAGTGAAGTCAGGAATGCCGTAGACGATGCCGAGGATGTCTTGGACATGATGCACCAGAATCTTGAAAAAATCGCGCAACACGGTCTGTCTACGACCCGCATTCTCAAGGCTATGGAGGAAATGCTCAAAGAAAGGCAAGGCAAAATAGAACCTACGGACATATCCGCCATATGCCGACAGACGACAGACCTGCTGAAGAAATACTATGCGGAAGACATTAGCAGGATGAACATCAACATAGAATGGGACAAGCCTGAATTTCCGATTGTAGCAGACGTAAATGCCGAACAGCTGGAAAAGGTCATCTCCAGCATGCTGTCAAACTCTGTCTACGCACTGAAGAAGAAGAATCCGACGAACCCGACTATCCGTCTTTCAATATTCCCACCGTCTGGCACAGAACCACCATCCATAGTAATCTGGGATAATGGTATCGGCATAGAAGAAAACGCGATTGACAAGATCTTTGATCCGTTTTTCACCACCAAGCCTACTGCGGAAGCTTCCGGGATCGGACTCTATCTTGCACGTCAGATAGTAGAGGACTTTGGCGGCAACGTCTATGTAAAGAGTGTAAAGGACGAATGGACTGAATTCACAATTCAACTTCCATAAAACCATGGAAAAAGAAATCAAGAAACTGCAAGATCAGCTTGCACAACAGCAAAAGCTTGCATCACTCGGACTCCTTTGTGCCGGGATTGCACACGAAATACAGAATCCACTGAATTTCGTCATAAACTTCAACAAGATGTCCTCACGTCTGGCGAATGACCTTGAGGACATTACACTAGCAATCTCGGACAGAATCGGGGAGGATGAGTTGGAAGAGCTTAATGACATCGTTGCCGACCTGAAAGAGAATGTAAACAAAATTCAGGAACACGGGCAACGGGCCGTAAGCATAATTCAGGGAATATTGCTGCTGAGCCGTGGCAAGGAGGGAGAAAAACTGCCGACGGACATCCCCGCACTGCTACACGAATACGTCTGGCTGTCATATCATGCCATGCGTGCATTGGACAAGAGTTTCAATGCAAACATTCACGAGACATATCCAGACAATATGCCAAAAGTGATGATCGTCCCGCAAGATCTGTCACGTTCCATCCTGAATCTCGCCAACAATGCCTTCTATGCAATTAACGAGCGAAGCAAGGCTGAGGGAAAAGACTTTAGGCCTATGTTCGATATCATGCTGGAATACAGCGACAACCTTATCACGATAGTTATCAGCGACAATGGTTGTGGAATGAGCCAGGAAATACAAGACAAGCTGTTCCACGAGCTGGTTACTACAAAGCCCATAGGCAAAGGAACCGGACTTGGAATGCGCATTACACACGATCTGATAACACGCGGCCTGAACGGCAAAATCACATTCCACAGCGCAGTAGACAACGGAACGACATTTCAAATTGACATACCATGCGAACAGTGCTGAAAATCATAGCCATCCTATCTGCCCTTGTATTTTGTACAGGAATCTCCGCACAGAAGAATGCCGGCAATGAACAGAAACTGCTAGACCAGGCAGACAGTGCATATCAGACAGGGCGGTTTTTGCTTGTAGATTCCCTTTTAGGCAAAAGTGCAGGTCGCATGCAGAATCAGAATCGTGTCAAGGCATATCGTCTGCTGGCATTGTCTGCATTGTATTCCGACCGTCCCGAACAGGCAGAGAGCTATTCTGCCCAACTATTGGAAGCAGATCCGTTCTTCACTGCGTATAACGACACACAACGCTTTCATGATATCCTGGAAAAACTGAAGAAAGGTTCTGAAAAAATCACTACTGCGTCTGCCTGGGCGGAAAGCCTTGAAGAGGCACCTGTTCCTGTCACCCTGATTACAGAGGAAATGATAAACCACAGCGGTGCACGTACACTGCAGGATCTGTTGTGCCTCTACGTTCCTGGTATGACACGCATAGAAGGCATTGAGAGCAGCATTTCTATGCGAGGAATATACAGCAACATGCAAGAGGACATCCTCATAATGCAAGACGGCCATCGCCTGAATTCAGGCATGACTAATGCCCAAAGTCCTGACCACCGTATCTCACTGGATAAGATAAAACAGATTGAAGTCCTCAGAGGCCCGGCATCGTCACTATACGGCAACGTGGCTCTTGCAGCGGTTGTCAACGTCATCACCAAGAAAGGCTCTGAAATGGATGGAGGTCAGATAACGGCACTGGCCGGTATGCATAACTGTTTTGGCGGCAGCGCGATATATGGTCGCGGAAACCTTAAGAGCGATATAATGGGATGGGCTAACGTATATTATTCCAGAGGCGAAAGATTTGATACGAGGAATGATATCAGATACCTTGGAGGATATAACCAGAAGCCAGCCTTCGACATAGGCATGAATGCACGCTGGGGAGACATATCCATGAATATCACCGCACAACATTCGAAACAAGTCCCGTTCTACAACATGGTAAGTGCCGGCACACTTTACAACTATGACAAGTACTCGCCATTCAACGGGAACAAGCCAGGAACGAGCCGCATGACATTAAATGCATCGCTTGACTACAGGCATACATGGAACAAGTTCACGCTTAACGGCTCAGTGTACTTCGGTAATGAGGAGACACAGATTTACAATGTCCTGGGTGACAACCTGGACAAGACATTTGCTCAGCTGATGTTTCTTTTAGTTACAGGTACGTTTTCTGACGACCCGAGTACGGAAGGAGTATGGCAAGCAGCCAACTGGCGCGACTACACACTGGGTACGAATATAAACGGCAGCCTGCCATACAAATGGGGAAGACAGAAAGGAAACATCCTGTTTGGATTCCAGTTTGACTTTTTCACCATGAACTCATCAAATTTCCACCTATGCGATGAGTTCTACAAAGTCAATTTCACCAACACAAGAAGCATAGACATCGGAAGCGAATGGACCTTGAGCCCGTATTTCCAATGGAAACATTATTTTACAGACAAGCTGATATTCAATGGCGGCGTACGCTTTGACCAGAAGAAAAGGTATAACGGCTACAGCATCAGCACGGCGTCGCCACGCGTAGCCCTTATCTGGATGCCGACCTCTGTTTCCACATTCAAGGCCGGATATGCACGTAGCTTCGTCGATGCCCCGTACCTGTATCGTGCATGTCAGGTGCGCCTGCTGAGCGGAGGACCCGACATGCTGCCGCAATACCTGAACAGCATACAACTCAGTTCGCTTTTCCAGTGGAAGCCGATACACTTGAAATGCGAATTCAACGTGTTCTACAACATTGCCGACAACCTGGTGCAATATTCAGCCAACAACCTCATTGACAAAATGATGCCTTTCACCAACTCCGGAAAGATTTCGCAAGGAGGCATAGAAGCGATATTGGAATACCATGACAGCAAGACCCTTGCAAATATGAACATGACGCTGCAACACACATTTGACCAAACCAGCGAATATATGGACAAGTCCCAGGAGCACTGGATCGGCAACGAGTCCAAATTTATCATGAACACCACCGTAGGACGTATGTTGTATCGTAATGCACGTGCAGGCGAGTTTTGGATTCGTGGCAATCTTCATGTACAAAGCGGAATGTATGTAATCTGGAACAACTACAGCAATATCGTCAAGGGCCAGATGCCGACTACGACGACATGGCAGAATGCCAAGATAATGCTAAACGCCGGTCTTGACTGGAAATGGAAGAACAGGCTGACCATATCACTGGACGGATATAACCTGACTAATTCACTATATGGTATAGGCACTCTTCTGGAGGCTCCGATGCCTACTGAAAGTGCCCGATTCGCGGGGAAGGTGAAAATAAATTTTTGAGACTTATCTTCAAGAGGAAGACACCTTGTACAGACAATCACTGCATTAAAAAAACATAAAAAAACAACAAAAACCGCTCTTCCGTAGGATTTCCCGACTAAAAGTCGTAACTTTGCGGCAAATTGTGGATTCTGCCTTAGCATCCATATCCATCACAAACGGATACCACTTATGGAAAAGACTCTCGTTTTACTCAAGCCAAGCACAATACAAAGAGCTTTGATCGGAGAAGTAATAAGCCGCTTCGAAAAGAAAGGCCTGCGTATTGCAGGAATGAAGATGATGCAGCTTGACGATGCCATACTGGAGCAACACTATTCACACCTCATCAACAAGCCATTCTTTCCCTCACTAAAGGCTTCTATGATGAAGACGCCCGTCATAGCCATGTGTCTGGAAGGCGTAGATGCGATTGCCGTAGTGAGATATATTACCGGTTACACAAACGGTCGCAAGGCAGATGCAGGAACAATCCGCGGAGACTATTGTATGAGCAACCAGCAAAACATCGTCCATGCATCGGATTCCCCGGAAGCTGCTGAAGCCGAGCTTAAGCGCTTCTTCAGACCCGAAGAGATCTACGATTTGGGAGACCTGAATATGGACCGCCTATATTCGGTGGACGAAGCATAAAGACAAGTAATACAAATACGAAACGACAGAATAATGATTTCAGATAGCAAGAACACCATCAGAACAGTATTTTTTGCATTGACCATGATTCTTACCTGTACAGCTGCTGCACAGGACCGTATGGCCATGGTCGCCCCGGTCGGTAAAAACATACGCTCTATAGACTCTCTTAGCATAGTACGTATATTGGACGAGGAAAATCTGTCCAACCCTGCGTCGTCACTCTATCCTAACTGGTCAAACAAATACACCACCCACTATGGTGTCGCTTTGCCTAAGGAATACAAGATTGACCTCCGCAACTTCCACATGCCATGTGCCAGCCGGCTGGTTACAAGCCACTACGGCTACCGCGCATCCTTCCGCCGCAACCATTACGGCACAGACATCAAGGTCTATGTAGGCGATACCATCTATGCAGCATTCAATGGCAAGGTCCGTATAGTTGCCTACAACCGGAATGGATATGGCAAATATATCGTAATACGTCATCCGAACGGTCTTGAGACAGTATACGGCCACCTGAGCAAGCACCTATGCAGCCAGGATCAGACCGTCAAGGCCGGACAGCCAATCGGCCTGGGAGGCAATACAGGACGCTCGACTGGTAGTCATCTGCACTTTGAGACACGTTTCCTGGGTCAGTTTATCGATCCCGAAGCATTATTTGACTTCCAGGCACAGGACGTCCTGTCTGACTTCTATGTATTCCGCAGCAATGCCAAGGCCGACCGCGTAACGGCCAACAGCGAGAGAAACGGTGGAGAAGGAGAAGTGTTGACCGAGCAGGAGGCTGCTGCCCAGGCCATGGCAAAACAACAGGAAAGCAAGCAGTTTCAGATTGAGCGGAAAAAAGCAGTACGTCCACGCATCCATCGCGTGGTTGCAGGTGAGAGCCTTTCATCCATTGCACGCAAACACAGCATTAGCGTCAATCAACTATGCAAGATGAACAAAATCAGCAAAAATTCCATTTTGCGACCAGGTCAGATACTGAAATACAGCTAAACCATATATAAACATAGAACGACATACAAAACCGGTTCCCGGCCGGGAGCCGGTTTTGACATTATATATAATGGATACGCGCGAGCAATTTGAAAAGGTCATGAAAGAGTGCCGCACACTCTTCTCCAAGAAACTGCATGACTACGGAGCAGCATGGCGTATAATGAGGCCAGAGTCAGTTACAGACCAGATATATATCAAGGCAAATCGCATCCGCTCTCTGGAGATGAAGAAGGAGGCCCTGGTAGATGAAGGAATCCGTTCTGAGTTTATTGCAATAGTCAACTATGCCATAATCGGCCTGATCCAGTTGGAACTGGGAGCTTCTGAAGTTGCGGACGAGATGACGCCGCAGGAGGCACTCGAAGCCTATGACCGCTATGCAGAAGAGGCTCTACAGCTAATGCTCCGCAAGAATCACGACTATGACGAGGCATGGCGTCTCATGCGCATTTCCAGCTACACGGACCTCATCCTGATGAAGATATTCCGCACCAAGCGGATTGAATCCCTCGGCGGAGAGACTCTCGTTTCCGAAGGTATCGACGCGAATTATATCGACATGATGAACTATGCCGTCTTCGGACTTATAAAACTGACTTTCGGTGAATAAACAGCGTCTCAAGGTCTTGGCGGCGAATCTGTGCCGTTTACTTATGGGTGCGTCGCTTGTGTTCTCCGGCATAGTAAAGATAATAGATCCGCGAGGTACAGAATACAAGATACAGGACTATGTCGCAGCCATAGGCATAAATGCCCAGATGCCAACATACATTCCTCTGGCATTAGGGGTCGCGCTTGCACTGCTGGAATTCAACCTGGGAATATATCTGATATTCGGCATACGCAGGAAGTGGACATCACGTCTGGTCCTGATTATGATGATGGTATTCACGCCTGTAACATTATATCTGGCGATAGCAAACCCCATACAGGAATGCGGATGTTTTGGCGATGCCATACATCTGACCAACTGGCAGACATTTGGGAAAAACCTCGTCTTGCTGACTACTGCCCTCATATTATGGAAATGGCATTATCTTGAAACCCGGCTTATAAGCCAGCACAGCCAGTGGCTTGTAGCTTTGTACAGTTGGATGTTTGGTTTTCTGCTGGCCGGCTATACCACATACACCCTTCCGATTATTGACTTCAGACCATACCATGTAGGAGCCAGCCTGGCAGAGCAGATGGAATGGAAGGATGATGGCAAGACGCCTCCTATAGCAGACCTGATGCTGACAGATATCGAGACAGGAGAAGACCTTACTGACAGTATCATTACGACACCAGGCTGGAAATTCCTGATAATCGCGCCACGACTGGAAGTCGCAGACGACGGTGTTATGGACAGACTGGCAGAACTGACAGACTACTGCAAGAGAAACGACTATACGCTGATTTGTGTCACAGGCAGTGACTATGACGGCATAATGAACTGGTGCGACATCACGGGGGCAGAATACCCCTTTTGCCAGGCGGACGAAACACCGTTGAAAACAGCAATCCGCAGTAATCCGGGACTGATACTGCTTAACGGTAGCACCGTGGAAGGGAAATGGGCATCATCACAGCTTCCCGGAGAGAAAGAACTGAATGCACCAATAGAGCGACTGCCGTGGGCACACCAGAAACAGGAGACCATGCGGATGCATGTTGCCACGCTGTTCAGCTGGTATGTAGTCCCGCTGATTTTGCTGACTGTCGTGGACCGGATATGGACTTTACTGAAAAAAAAGAAACAAGACAACAGGACAACAACCATAAACTATTAAAATTAAATAAGATGAGAAAGCACATCGTAGCAGGTAACTGGAAAATGAACA